>NZ_JBFAIA010000055.1:0-45334 GCF_040654455.1 Nonomuraea sp. NPDC050691 | reverse complement strand
TATGACTCGACGTCGATGGCCGACCTGGTCGAACGGCTCGGCATCGGCCGGCCCGCCGTGTCACGGGCCGCCGGGTCAGCGCTTCGTCTTGCCGGTGACCGTCCTGTGCCGGAAGGTCTGCGCGCCCGCGCGGTGCACGGCCGCCTTGACCAGGCCGAAGATGGCCCCTTGCACCGCCGCGGCGACGAGGACCTCGCTCCAGGTCCGGGCCAGGTCGCCGGCGTCCGGCGCGTCGTCCTGGCCGGAGGCCAGCTTCCACACCCGCTTGAACAGCGCTGCCGCCAAGGCGCCGCTGAGCATGCCCATCCCCAGCGACGCGGCTTTCTCCACAGGTTGCATCTCATCTCCTCCCGACGGTGTCTGCCTGTGCCCCGTGTCACGGCGCTAAACACGCACCCGCGGCGGGCAGGCTCGCCGCCCGGGGCGCACTGGTCTGGACCAGGCGAGCACGACGCGGGCCACTGGTATTGACCAGCAGGACGGGCAACTGATCGAATGTGGGCGATTCGCACCACTTTTAGCCGGGTCCCGGATCTCGGTACCGGTTCCGCCCAGGAGGACTCCTTGGCCCTCAGCCGCCTGTTAACCGGCGCGATCGCGACGACGCTCTCGCTGCCTCTCCTCATCCTGACCGGCCCATCAGCACAGGCGGACACCGCCCCGATCAGCCCACCCGCCCAGCAGGTGAAGGGCCGCGACGACGGCTTCACCCTGACCCCCGTGGTCGGACTGGTCCGTACCGGACAGAGCGACGCCTCGGCGGAAGCGGTCGTCCGCCGCACCCTGGCCAGGGCCGGCGTCAAGCAGGTACGCGTGACGGACGAGACGGATCCTCGCACCCCCGTCACCATCTGGCTGGGCGACGGCGCCGCCGTGCTCGGCCGCCTGGGCGTCGAGGACGCCGCCAAGCTGCCCGCCGAAGGGTACGTGCTGGCCGCCGGCCGCGAGCCCGGCGGCCGCAAGCACGTCGTGCTCGACGGCGTCGACGCCGACGGCACCTATTACGCGGCGCTGACCTTCCAGCAGCTCGTCCGCGAACACCACGGCAAAGACCGGGTGCCCGGCATCGAGGTACGCGACTGGCCCGGCATGCGCTACCGGGGCTCCGTCGAAGGCTTCTACGGCACACCGTGGACCCACGAGGAGCGCCTGGCGCACCTCGACTACCTGGCCGCGCACAAGATGAACACCTACGAGTACGCGCCCAAGGACGACCCCTACCACCGCGACCGGTGGCGCGAGCCGTACCCGCCGGAGAAGCTCGCCCAGCTCGGCGAGCTCATCAGGCGCGCACGAGCCGGTCACGTCGACTTCACCTTCGCCGTCTCGCCGGGACTGTCCGTCTGCTACAGCGCGCAGAGCGACGTGGCGGCGCTGCTGGCCAAGTTCGACGCGCTGTACGCGCTCGGCGGGCGTTCGTTCACCCTCGCCCTGGACGACATCGACTCCGGGCGGTGGAACTGCGACGGCGACCGCGAGAAGTACGGCGCGCCGGGCGGGGCGGCGGCAGGCAGGGCGCAGAGTGACCTGGTCAACGCCGCGCAGGCGTGGGCGGCCGGCAAGGGCGACGTCGCGCCCGTGCAGATGGTGCCGACCGAGTACTACAACGCCACCGAGACGGCCTACAAGAAGGCCCTGCGCGAGCTCATGAGCCAGGACGTCATCGTGCACTGGACCGGCACCGCCGTCGTGCCCGAAAAGATCACCAAGGCGCAGGCGGCCCAGGCCAGGAAGGTCTTCGGGCACCAGATCCTGGTCTGGGACAACTACCCGGTCAACGACTACGCCGGGGGGCGGCTGCTGCTGGCTCCCTACGACGGGCGGGAACCCGGCCTGTCGGAACACCTCGCCGGCATCATCTCCAACCCGATGAACCAGGCCTCCGTCAGCCGGATCGCGCTGTACTCCTTCGCCGACTTCGGCTGGCACGACACCACGTTCAACGCCGAGGAGTCCTGGCTGCGGGCGCTGACCGAGCTGGCCGACGGCGATGCGGCCCTGATCCGCGCCCTGCGCGACTTCGCCGACCTGAACACCTTCGACGGCCGCCTGCACCGCAAGCAGTCGCCCCTGCTCACCGCCGAGATCGCCGCGTTCTGGCCCGCGTGGCGCGAGGGACGTCCGACCACACTGCGCGCTCACGCCGAACGCCTGCGCGCCGCGGTCGAACGGATCAACCACGAGCTGCCCGACCGGGCGTTCGTCGCCGAGGCCGCGTCCTGGCTGCGGGCGGCCGACCTGTGGACGAAGGCCATGGTGAAGGCTCTCGACGTCCTGCGAGCGGTACGGGACGACGACGGCGGGCGGGCCGTACGGGCCGCCGACCAGGCGCGCGAGCTCGTCGCCGCCGCGAACGCCATCCGCGACACCCGCGTCCCGCACGACACCCAGGCCCCGCGCGTCGGCGACGGCGTCCTCGACAGGTTCATCACCGACGCCCTCGCCGAGCTGGACCGCTGGGTCGGCGTCACCGCCACCAAGCCGCGGGCCACCACCAGCCTCGGCACCTACCAGGCCAACACCCCCGACCGGATGGTCGACGGCGACCCCGGCACGTTCTACTGGAGCAACAGCTCGCCGGGCTCCGGCGACCACGTCACCGTCGACCTCGGCGCCCCCCGCGCGATCGGGGACGTCACGCTGCTCATGGGCAAGCCGGGCAGCCCGAACGACTACATCCGCGCGGGCGCGCTGGAGGTCTCCCGCGACGGCGTCACCTGGACCCGGCTGGCCACGGGCACGACCGCGGAGATCAAGGTGACGGCGCCGTCCGGCACCGTGGCCCGCTACGTGCGCTACCGCGCCACCGCCGCCAACAGCACCTGGCTCGTGGTCAGGGAGTTCACGGTCCAGGTGAGCGACGACTCGGTCACCAGGATCACCGTCACCGGCACCCCGGCGGGCACCGGGCTCGACCTGGCCGCCGACGGCGACCTGGGCACCGCGTACACGGCCGGCACGGCGCCGGCCCGGGGCGACGCGCTGGTCGCCACCCTGTCCGCGCCGCGGCTCGTCGAGCGGCTTCTGATCGTCGGCACCGGCTCGGCCGAGGTGCAGGTACGCGCCGACGGCCGGTGGCGGACGATCGGGCGGCTCTCCGGGCCCTACACGGAGCTCGATCCTGAGGACGTGCGGGCCGACGCCGTGCGGCTCGCCTGGACGGCCGGCGGACGGCCGCCGCGGATCGCCGAGATCGTCCCGGTCTACGGTGAGGGACCCGTGGCCACCCTGATCGTGGACCCCGCGGCCCTGGACGCCACCAAGGGCGTCGAGACGACGGTCAGCGCCACGTTCGTCTCCGAGCGGGCCGCCGACGTCACCGGAACGCTCAGCGTCACCGGGCCGGAGGGCTGGCGGCTGCCCGCGGACCGCCAGATAACCGTGCCCCGGGGACATGGGCTGACGCTGCCGATCGCGTTCACGCCGGCCGGGCCGGGCGCCCTGCGGATCGCGTTCACCTCCGGCAACGCGGAGCCGGTCGCGGCGGAGGTGACGGTCAGCGCGCACCGGCCGGCCGGTGACGCCGACGTCGCCCTGAAACGGCCGGTGACCGCGTCCTCGGTCGAGGGCGGCACCGCCTTCGCCGCCGCCAACGCGGTGGACGGCGACCCGGCCACCCGCTGGTCGTCCGGGCGTACCGACGGCGAGTGGCTGGCGGTGGAGCTGGCCCAGCCGGTCGACGTGGGCAAGGTGACGCTGCGCTGGGAGGCCGCGTACGGCTCCGCGTACCGGATCGAGGGCTCGGCCGACGGCACCGCGTGGCAGCCGCTGGCCACGGTCTCCGGCGGGGACGGCGGCGTCGACACGCTCTGGGTCGACGAGCCGAACCAGACCCGGTTCCTGCGCGTGCAGGGCGTCAAGCGCGCCACCGGCTACGGCTACTCGTTGTGGGCGCTGGAGGTGTATCCCGCGTCCTGACCTCGCCGGCCCGTTCGCTCGCCTGGTGGAGCTCCGTTCTCCGGAGCGGAGCTCCACGCGACGGCCGGGCCCGGCGCGACGGATCACAAAAAAGTTCCCGCCCGGTGTCAACCCACCGGGCGTACGAGTGTCTCTGAGACGTGAACGACCTGATGACAGACCGCCGGGAGGGCGCCGGCCTGGCCGAGCTGTTCTCCGCGCACTACCTCGGGATGGTACGGCTCGCCGGGCTGCTCGGCGCCGACGACCCCGAGGACATCGCGCAGGAGGCGTTCGCCCGGTTGCACGCGCGCCGGTCCCTCCTCAGGGACGACCGCGCGGCCATCGCCTACGTGCGTTCCATCATCTGCAACCAGACCCGCAACCGCCTGCGCCACCTGCGCCTGGCTCGGCTGCGCCGCACCGACCCTCCGCTTGACGCGGCCAGCAGCGAGCATCACGTCCTGGTGGCCGAACGCCATCGCGAGCTGCTCGCGGCGCTGGAACGGCTGCCGCGCCGCCAGCGCGAGGCTCTGGTCCTGCGCTACTGGCTGGAGCTGTCCGAGCAGGAGATCGCCGACGCCATGGGCGTCTCCCCCGGGTCGGTCAAGACTCACGCCAGCCGCGGCATGGCCGCGCTGTCCAAGGCACTCAAGGAGGACCACGATGCTTGACGACCGCCTCCGCGAGGCTCTCGACGCCAAGGCGGGGATCTACGAGCCCGATCCGCAGGCGTGGAACAAGATGCGGGAGAAGGCGGCGAGGACGCGGCGCGCGCGCCGGTTCTGGGCGGTGGCGATGCCCGCCGCGGCGACCGTGGTCGTCGCGGGTGTCGTCACGCTCGCCGGCGGTCTGTTCCGGACGGACCGCGCGCCGGCGGCCCGCCCGCAGGGCGAGGTCGTCACCGACGGCGATCTGAAGCTGTGGTTCGGCAAGGTCACGCTGTCGGACGGCAAGCTCGCGGACACCCTGTGCACCGAGACACCGACGACGAGCCAGTGCCGGCCGTTCTACCTGCCGCCGAAGGACCCGACGGCCGGGGGCCGGCTGCTCGACCTGAAGGGTGACCCGGTGATCTCCATCGGGGTCGCGGGCCGCGACGTCATCTCGCTCCGGGGCGTCGAGGAGGGCACCGACAAGCGGCTAGCCGAGGGCAGGGTCTACACGCTCAAGGGGGCGCCGGCCAAGATCTGGGTCATGCGCCACCCCGCGAGCGACCGGCTGCAGTTCGACTTCCGCAGCACGGGCGGCAGGGGCTATTCGCTCAGTGGCGGCTTGTCCAGGTGCAGCAATCGGCCTCCTGAGGGTCCCGCGGTCGAACTGGGCCACGGAGTGCGCGCCACCTTCCGGAAGGGGTGCCTGATGTGGTGGATCGACGACAGGTCGTCCGAGGTGGGCGATCTGGGGACCGACGACGACTACGCCGAGCTGCTCAAGCGGCAGCCGCTGGCGGCCATGGGTTACGGCAAGCGCTGGTACGGCCTCACCAGGAGCGGCACCGCCCGGCTCGAGATGGTCGGCTCCGGCGGGAAGCGCCTGTCGGCCGTCGCCAAGCCGGACCCGTGGGGCTTGGGGGTCGCGGTGTTCTCCGTTCCCACCAACGGGTTCGAACTGGACCACCTGGTCATCGGCTACGACGCCGCCGGCAAGGAGATCTGGCGCGACGAGTGATCCGCCGCTGATGCAGGATTCGTGATCTTTCCCCCCGATACTGGTCCCGCTCGCAAGGCGTGGACAGCCAGGGAGGAACCGGGTGGAAGCCAAGGGGCGCACGGCCGAGATCATGATCGCCGAGGCCCGCAAGGCGTTCTGGGTGATGGTCGCTCGGATTCCTGTCCGCCTACCGGGGCGTCACCAGGTTCCTCAGCGTGACGGGGCTCATCATCCTGGTCAGCGGACTCGGCGCCTGGTTCACCTCCGACCCGGCCGCGACCGGGGTGGGCGCGAGCGGCGTCGTCTTCGGCTACTTCGGCTACGTCCTGGTGCGCGGCGCGTTCGACCGGCATCTGATCGACATCGTGGTAGGCGTGGTCATGGCCCTGTGCTTCGCCTACCAGTTCACCGGGCTGCTCCCCCAGGAAGGCGTCGGCTGGCAGGCTCACCTGTTCGGCTTCCTCGCCGGTGTCCTGGGCGGCTGGCTGTTCCGCGACCGCCGCGGCCGTCCCCGGCCGGCCGCGGCCTCACGCCCGGAACGTCCGGCGGTAGGCGTCCGGCGGCACGCCGATCGTACGGTGGAAGTGGCGGCGCAGTGTCGTCGCCGTGCCCATGCCCGCGGCCGAGGCGATGGCGTCGACGCTGTCGTCCGTGGTCTCCAGCAGCTCCTGCGCGCGGCGGATCCGCTGCGTCAGCAGCCACTGCAGCGGGGTGGTGCCGGTCACCGAGCGGAAGTGGCGGGCCAGGTGGCGCGAGCTCATGTTCGCCTGGCGGGCCAGGTCCTCCACGGTGAGCGGCTGGTCCAGCCGCCGCATCACCCAGGGGAGCAGCTCGGCCAGGGGGTGGCCGTCCTGGGCGGGCACCGGTGTGGTGACGAACTGGGCCTGGCCGCCGGCCCGGTGCGGCGGCACGACCAGGCGGCGGGCGACCACGTTGGCGATCGCCGAGCCGTGGTCGCGGCGGACCAGATGCAGGCACAGGTCCATCGCCGCGGCCTTGCCCGCGGACGTGAGCACGCTGCCGTTGTCGACGTAGAGCACGTCCTGGTCGACCCGCACCCGGGGGTAACGCGCGGCCAGTTCCTCGGTGTGGGCCCAGTGCGTGGTCGCGCGCAGCCCGTCCAGCAGGCCGGCGGCGGCGAGCACGAACACGCCCGTGCACAGGGAGACCACCCGCGCGCCCGACTCGTGGGCCATGCGCACCGCTTCCACCAGGTCGGCCGGCGGGTCCTCGTCGACGTCCGCCAAGGCGGGGACGATCACGGTGCCGGCGTGCGCCAGCCAGTCGAGCCCGCAGTCCGGCTCCAGGAGGAACCGGCCGACCCGGACGGGGTGCGTGCCGCACACCCTGACGTCGTACCAGGGGCCCGGCAGGGCGTCCGGGGCGGAGCCGAAGACCTCGTAGGCCAGGGCCAGCTCGAAGTGCAGCATCCCGTCAGTGGCGGCGACCGCGACGGAGCGCGAAACAGACCTCATGTCGGGAATTGTACGCATCGCGTCGTTCCAGACACTGGGCCCCGAGGGGCCGGCAGGACAGGATTGCCGCAGTGAATCACTTCGAGCACGCGGGAGCAGGCATGGGATCGAGTCGGAACGTGGCGGTGTTCGGCGCCTACGGGCACACCGGGCGGTTCGTGGTCGCGGAGTTGCGTGAGCGCGGATACGTCCCGCTGCTCCTCGGTCGCGACCAGGACAAGCTGCTGGTGCTGGCGCAGTCCCAGCCGGGGCTCGAGACGCGGCAGGCGTCGGTCGACGATCCGGCCTCGCTCGACCGCGCGCTGGACGGCGCGGCCGCCGTGATCAACTGCGCCGGGCCCTTCGCGGCGACCGCCGCCCCGCTGGTCGAGGCGGCGCTGCGCGCCGGCATCCCGTATGTCGACGTGGCGGCCGAGATCGAGGCGAACGTCGACACGTTCGCGCACTTCGCGGAGCGTGCCCGCGCCGCGGGCACGGTGGTGGTCCCGGCCATGGCCTTCTACGGCGGCCTCGGCGACCTGCTGGTCACCACCGCGATGGGCGACTGGACGGCGGCGGACGAGGCGCACATCGCCTACGGCCTGAGCAGCTGGCACCCCACGGCCGGGACGCTCGCCTCGGGCGTCGTCTCGGGACAGCGACGGGGCGGCCGCCGTGTCCGCTACACCGGCGGACGGCTGGAGTACCACGACGACTCCCTGCCCACCCTGGAGTGGCCCTTCCCGGCTCCGCTCGGCCCCCAGAGCGTCATCGGAGAGTTCACCATGGCCGACGTCGTCACCGTCCCCAGCCACCTGGCCGTCCCGGAGGTGCGCACCTACATGACCGCCAAGGCGGCCGGGGACCTGTTCGCTCCCGACGCCTCGGCACCGACCGCGGTCGACGAACACGGCCGCTCCGCGCAGACCTTCGTCGTCGACGTCCTCGTCCGCTCCGGCGGCATGGAACGCCGCGCGGTCGCCACCGGCCAGGACATCTACGCCATCAGCGCGCCGCTGGCGGTGGAGGCCGTCGACCGCGTCCTCACCGGACGGACCAGGACCACCGGCGTCGTCTCCGCGGGCGCGGCCTTCGACGCCCCGGACTTCCTCCGCGCCCTGTCCTCGCACCTCTCGCTGGACGTCCCGCTCGACACACGCGGCTGACCGGCGCCCGTGGTCAGTGCGCTCCGCCACTCGGGTCCTGTCCGCGGACCATCGCGTCGTAGGCTCCAGCACATGCACAGCAGCCTGGCGGAGCACGCCCGGTGCCTCTACGGGGACGAGTACCGACCGGCACCGGAGTGCGGCCTCGAACACCGGGAGCACTACTTCGTCGAGGAGTTGACCTTCGCCGACGCGGATTCGATCCTCGCCATGTTGCGTGAGCTCTGCCCCCAGGTGGTCGACGGCCGCCTGCCGGTCTGGGTCCGGAACCTGGCCTATCGGCTGGTGCTCCTGCAGCGGCCGGACGAGCCGGCGCTGATGCGGCAGGCTGCCGAGAATCTGCGGCTGCACGGCCCGGACTGGGACCACATCGCAGCAGATCTGGCCAAGCGGGCAGACGCTCTGGAAGCGGGCTGATCACGGGTCGGGCCAGAGGCGGATCGAGGCCACGGCGATGGCGCCGCGGACGACGTAGGGGCGCTTGTCGCAGCGCGCTCATGTCTGTGGCCGCGCCTCAACGGTCGTGGTCGAGGTGGTCGAGGATCCCGGTCAGGCGGGTGATGAGGGATGTGGCTCCGGTGAGCCTGCTCGCGGGGGTCAGGGCGGTGTAGCCGACGACGGGCATGCCGGCTGCTCTCGCGGCGCGGACGCCATGGGGGCTGTCCTCCACGACCAGGCAGTCGCGCGGGTCGGCACCGAAGGAGGCGGCGGCATGGAGGAAGAGGTCGGGGGCGGGTTTGCCGATGCCGCCGACGTCCTGGGCGCTGAAGACCATGTCGGGCGGCAGCAGGGGGCGCAGGCCCGTCCGGTCGAGGGTGAGGTCGATCCAGGCGTGGTCGGAGGAGGACGCCAGGCAGTAGGGGATGCCGCGGC
The DNA here is from genome assembly GCF_040654455.1 of Nonomuraea sp. NPDC050691. Classification (NCBI taxonomy): domain Bacteria; kingdom Bacillati; phylum Actinomycetota; class Actinomycetes; order Streptosporangiales; family Streptosporangiaceae; genus Nonomuraea; species Nonomuraea sp. NPDC050691. The sequence goes on along the minus strand of NZ_JBFAIA010000055.1, from coordinate 36,291 downwards.
GCCGCAGTTCGGTCAGGACGGCGGAAGCACCCTCGACGGCGTCCAGTCCTTGCTCGAAGGCGGCGAACACCCGCTCGTGGCAGCGTGCGGTGAAGTCGGCGGCGAGCGTGCCCCCGTAGCGGTCCGCGACGACCGTGTGGACGGTGCGGGCGGCGTTGCCGAGGAAGTATCGGTAGGACTCCTCCAGAGTGAAGGGGAAGCCCAGTTCCGTCAGGTATTCGGACAGCACGCGGTGCGCGGTGGGTTCGCTGTCGACGAGGACGCCGTCGTTGTCGAAGATGACCAGCCGGGGTTTCATGGGCTCTCCGTTCGGGTGAACGTCAGGACGAGGGCGATCGCGAGGAACGCGGCGCCGAGAAGGCAGGTCGCGGTCCAGCCGCCGGCCGCGTACGCGGAGGGTCCGGCGGCCGCGCCGGCGACGCCGCCGAGGGTGTAGACGGTCATGTAGACCGAGGCGAGGCGGGCGCGGGCGTCGTCGATGCCGTAGATGACGCTCATGTTCAGCAGGTGGGTGGCGCTGATGGCGGTGTCCATGGCCAGGAGCCCGATGAGGAGCCAGGCGAGATGGCTTCCGCCGGCCCACAGGGCGGCGAATGACGCGACGCCGAGGGCCAGTGTCGCCCTGGTGAGCCGAACGCGGTCCGCCCGGTCGGCGGTGCGGCCGAGGGGGCGGGCCGCGACTGCTCCGGCGGCGCCGATCAGGGCCAGCGATCCGATCTGGGCAGGGCCGTACTCGTAGGGAGGCTCGGAGAGGCGGAGGGCGGCCGTCGACCAGAACACGCCGAAGGCGGCGAAGGAGCAGGCCCCGATGAAGGAGCGCCGTCGCAGCAGGCGCTGGGTGGCGGCCAGCCGGACGGTGGCGCGTAGCTGGGCCCGGTAAGGGAGAGCCAGGTCGGGCGGGGCCGGCGGCATGACGCGGGTGAGGACGACGGCCACGAGCAGGGTGACGACCGCCGCCCCCGCGAACAGGGGCCTCCAACCGGCGACCTGCGAGACCAGACCCGCGACCGTACGGGACAGCAGAACGCCGGTGAGGCCACCGGTGAGCATCGTGCCCATGGCGCTTCCGCGTTCGTCGGGTGCCGCCAGGGCGGCGGCGTAGGGGATGAGGGTGTTGACGACGGCGGCAGCGGTGAGCCCGACGAGTGCCCCGGCTGCCAGGAGGAGGCCGGCGCTGGGCGTGGCGGCGGTCACGGCCAGGGCCGCGGCGTCGAGGCAGAGCAGGACCGCCAAGAACGGACGCCGGGGGACGATGTCACCGAGCGGGACGACGAGGATCAGGGCGAGGGCGTAGCCGAGCTGGCCGACGGCGATCAAGTGGTCGGCGGCGTGCGGGCCGAGGGATCGGGTCATCTCCGGCAACAGGGGCTGGCAGTAGTAGAGGTTCGCGATCGTCAGCCCGTAGGCCGTCGCGAGTAGCCGGACGGTCTTACGGGAGACGGCCCGCGGAGGTCGAACCGTGGTCACCCGGACGACCCTAAGGACGCGATTGGGCCGCCGGTAAGATCCAATTTCATGGCGGATGAGTGGCCCAATCTTGGGATGGATCTCCATCTGGAACTGGACGTCACCGAGGGGCGGCGGACAGGACTGGAGCGGGCGCTGCGGGAGGCGGTGCGGTCGGGGCGTCTGGCGACCGGAACACGGCTGCCGGCGACCCGCCGGCTCGCGGAGGATCTGGGACTGGCACGGGGCACGGTACGGGCGGCCTACGACCAGCTGATCGCCGAGGGGTACCTGGCCGCGCGGCAGGGTTCGGGCACCGTGGTGGCGCTGCCGCCGCAGGTCGCGCCGGCGCCCGCGGCCGCGCCGGCCGCGGTTGAGCAGCCGCGGCACGACCTGCGTCCGGGGAGCGCGGACGCGTCGGCCTTCCCGGTGGCGGCGTGGCTCGAGTCGTCGCGGCGCGCCCTGGGATCGGCTCCGGCCGACGCCTTCGGCTACGGCGATCCACGGGGCCGCCCGGAGCTTCGGGCGGCGCTGGCCGGATACCTGGGACGAGCCCGAGGCGTGTCGGCCCACCCGGACTCGATCTTGATCACCAACGGGTACCTGCAGGGATTGACGCTGCTCGCCGCAGTCATCGGCGGGACGTTCGCGGTGGAGGACCCGGGTGTCCCGTTGCACCGCGAGGCGGTTCGCCGAACCGGCGCACGGGTGACCCCGCTACCGGTCGACGATCTCGGCGCCCGTACCGATCTCCTCGGCGACCTCGGCGCGGACGCGGTGGAGGTCACCCCGGCCCACCAGTACCCGACCGGCCGGACGCTCCACCCCGACCGGCGGCGCGCCCTTCTGGACTGGGCGCGCTCGTCCGGTGGCCTGATCGTCGAGAACGACTACGACGCCGAGTTCCGCTACGACCGCAAGCCCGTCGGCGCGCTGCAGGGCGCCGACCCCGACCACGTGGCCTACCTGGGAACGACGTCCAAGACACTCGGCTCGGCGCTGCGGATCGGCTGGATGGTCCTGCCGCCCCGCCTGATCGCCCCGGTCGCCGACGCCAGACTGCACACCGACCACCACACCGAGCACCTCGGCCAGCTGACCTTGACCGACCTGATCGTCCGTCACGGCTACGACCGCCACATCCGCACGTCCCGCCAGCGGTACCTCCGCCGCCGGGACCAGCTCCGCCACCACCTCGCGAGCTTCCCGATTGCGCTGACCGGCATCGCCGCCGGCCTGCACGCCCTGGCCCTCCTCCCCCCGGACGGCCCCACCGAGACCGACGTCCGGACCGCCGCGCAGGCCCATGGGCTCGCCCTCGGCTACCTGTCGGAGCGCGGCGAACTGCCCTCCCCCCGCCAGGGCGTCATCATCGGCTACGGCCGCCCCCCGGACCACGCCTACGCCTCGGCCCTGGACGCCCTGACCGCGACCTTCGCCGCCTGCTTCGCCCCTTCAGGGCCGAGCTACCAGCTGTAGGGGGCCTCGCCGGCATTCCTGCGAGATCGACCGCAAAGGAGCGAGGGCCGGCCGGGGGTGGCGCGTCCCACGTCGTCCATGCCACACTCACTGTTATAGAACTCTGTGCAGAGTTATAGAACGAGGTGTGTGAGATGCGCATGCGTGAGCCGGTCCTGGCGACCGGGACGATGGGCGAGCCCCGGGCGCGGGGCCGGTTCGGCGAGTACGGCGGGCGGTACGCGCCGGAGTCCCTGGTGGAGGCATGCCGCGAGGTGGATGAGGCGTTCCGGGAGGCGCGAGCGGATCCGGGCTTCGGCGCCGCCCTCGCGGAGCTGCTCGCCTTGCACGTCGGGCGGCCGACCCCGCTCACGCCGGCCCGCCGGCTGTCGCAGGAGCTGGGCGTGCAGCTGTACCTCAAGCGCGAGGATCTCACCCACACCGGCTCCCACAAGATCAACAACGTGCTGGGCCAGGCCCTGCTGGCCACCCGGATGGGACGGCGCAGGCTGATCGCCGAGACGGGAGCGGGCCAGCACGGGGTGGCCACCGCGACCGCCGCCGCGCTGCTCGGCCTGGAGGCCACGGTGTTCATGGGCGAGCGCGACATCGAGCGGCAGGCGCTGAACGTCTTCCGGATGCGCATGCTGGGCGCCGAGGTGGTCCCGGTGACCTCGGGCAGCCGTACCCTCAAGGACGCGACCAGCGAGGCCATGCGGCACTGGGTGGGCGCGACCGGCGACTCCCACTACTGCATCGGCTCGGTCGTCGGGCCGGATCCGTACCCGTGGATGGTCAGGGAGTTCCAGCGGGTCATCGGCGACGAGGCCCGCGGGCAGTGCGCCGCCGAACTGCGGACCGGCGTCCCGGACCACGTGGTCGCGTGCGTCGGCGGCGGCTCCAACGCGGCCGGCACGTTCGCCGGCTTCGCCGACACCTCGGCGCGCCTGGTCGGCGTCGAGGCGGAGGGCGGCGCCGGGGCGGCCCGCGGCACGCTCGGCGTCCTGCACGGCTGCCGCTCGCTGTTCCTGCAGGACGACGACGGGCAGATCCTCGAGCCGCACTCCATCGCCGCCGGGCTCGACTACCCGGGGGTCGGCCCGGAGCACGCCCACCTGCGCGACCTGGGCCGTGCCCGGTACGTCACGGTGACCGACGAGGAGGCGGTCGGCGCGGCGGTACGGCTGGCGCGTACCGAAGGCATCGTCCCTGCGCTCGAATCGGCGCACGCCCTCGCCTGGGTGATCCGCGCGGCGGGCGGCGGCGACCTGCCCTCGGGATCGACGGTGCTGATGACGTTGTCCGGCCGGGGCGACAAGGACGTCTCGACCCTGAAGGAGCTGCTGTGACGAACCCCACCCTGGCCGCGGGCGCGGTAGAACGCCACCTGCGTGCCCGCCGGGACACCGGCCGCGGCCTGCTCATGCCGTACGTCACCGGGGGGATCACGCCCGGCTGGACGGACTACCTCCGGGCGTTCGCCGACGCCGGCGCGGACGCGATCGAGGTCGGCCTGCCGTTCTCCGACCCCACGCTCGACGGCGTCACCATCCAGCAGGCGAGCGACACGGCGCTGGCCCGGGGGGCGAGCACCCGCCGGATCCTCGCCGACCTGGCCGAGGCCGGAGACGTGGGCGTGCCGCTGGTCGCCAGCACCTACTACAACCTGGTGCTGCACGACGGGCCCGAGGCGTTCTGCGCCGCGCTGCGCCGGGCCGGCGTCGACGGCCTGATCGTGCCCGACCTGCCGGTGCACGAGGCGGACGAGCTGACGGACGTGGCCGCCGCCGCCGGGATCGACCTGGCCCTGCTGGCGTCGCCGGCGACGCCGCAGCCGAGGCTGGAGGAGATCTCGCGCCGCAGCCGCGGTTTCGTCTACGCGGTGTCGCTGATGGGCACCACCGGCGAGCGGGCCGCCCTCGCCGCCTCGGCGGCGGAGCTCACCGCGCGGATCAGGCGCGGCACCGACCGGCCGGTCTTGCTAGGATTTGGCATTTCCACGCCTGACCAGGCGCGCGAAGCCCGCCGGCACGCCGACGGCGTGGTGGTCGGCGCCGCGGTCATGCGGCGGGTGCTCGACGGGGCCGGACCGGACGACCTGCGGGCCTTCCTCGCGGCCCTGCGCCGGGCCCTCGACCAGGAGTGACGCACCACGATGACCCCCGACGCCGGGCACGAGGCGAGATACCGCGCCATCGCCGCCGACCTCGCCGCGAAGATCCGGTCGGGACACTACGCCCCCGGCGAGGCCCTGCCCCCGCAACGGGAGCTGAGCGCCTCCTACGGGGTGACCCTCATGACGCTGCGCCAGGCGTTGCGGATGCTCAGCGACGAGAGGCTGATCGTGCAGCGGCCCGGCAAGGGCACGTTCGTGGCCCCGCCCCACCTGGCGTACCAGCTCGGCTCGCTCCGCAGTCTGGCCGACGACCTGCGGGAACAGGGCCACGACGTGCGCACCGTGGTGGCCGGGCGGGCGATGCGCCGGGCCCCCGCCCGCATCGCCGCGGAGCTGCGGCTGCGTCCCGGCGACACCGCCCTGCGGCTGGAGCGGGTCCGCGAGTTCGCGGGCCGTCCCGCCGTCCACCAGGTGTCCTGGGTCCGCCAGCCGGTGGCCGGCCAGATCCGCGACCGCGACTTCACCGCCGTCTCCCTCTACACGGCGCTCGCCGAAGCGGGAGTGGCGGTCGCCCGGGCCTCCGAGGTGGTCCGGCCCGGCCTGCTCGACCCCGCCGCCGCGCGCCGCCTTCACGAGCCCGAGGGCAGTGCCGTGCTCGTCAGCACCCGGATCACCTACACGCCCGACGCCGTTCCCGTCGTGTCCGACCATGCCACCATCCTGGGCACCATGATGGAGATCCGCACCGAACGCGCCGCGACCGGCCTCTCCCTCACCTGGCGCGCCACCAGCTAGTGCCCCGTGGCGACGCACCGCCGTCAGGAGCCTCCAAGCTGCCATTCCGGCCAGGCTCGGGCGAGCGCGGCCATCCCCTCGGGGAACAGCACCCTGCCCATGCCGAATCGCAGGTGCTGTCCAGCGTGCTGGAACATCACGTCGGGGGCCAGCAGCACACCGTGACGGCCGACCAGCCACTCGGAGAACGCCCGCGCCTCCGTCGCCGTCAGCCACGGGTAGGCGCACGTCCCGCCCACGGGGGGCACCCAGTCCCACCCGGGCGTGGACTCCACGAACGAGGCCAGCGCGGCTGCGTTGGCGCGGACCAGGCTGTTGGCGCGATCCATGAGCGCGGGAGCCGCCTGCAGGCCCGCGACGGCGAGGACCTCGCTCGGTGCGCTCGTGGCCAGCGTCGTCCAGTAGCGGTAGTCCAGCAGGCGCGCCGTCACCGCCGCGTTCCGCGTGACCGTCCAGCCGATCCGGACTCCGGCCATGCCGAACACCTTGGACACGCCCGCGACCGAGATCGCGTTGGGCGTCAGCGCCGCCGCGGGCGGGAGCCGGCGCTGCGGCTCCAGCTCGATGCCTCGGTAGATCTCGTCGCTCAGCAGGAGGGTCTCGGTGCCGTCCACCAGGCCCACGAGCTCCTCGAAGACCGGCGCTTCCGGCAATGCTCCCGTGGGGTTGTGGGGAAAGTTCGCCACGAGCAGCCGGGTGTCCGGCCGCAGGGCGCGCCTGACCTCGTCCACGTCCAGGCGCCAATCGTCCTCCCGCCGGAGGCGGATCTCGGTCACCTCCGCCCCGATCGCACGTGGCACATCGATCAGCAGCTGGTACGTGGGGCCGATCACCACCACGTGGTCCCCGGGGCTGAGGACGGCGTTGAGGAGGACGAACACCGCCTCGGTGGCGCCGGCGAAGATCTGCGCCGCCGACCCCGACGGCAGACCGGAGGACTGGGCCGCCAGCTCCCTCAGCAACGGGTGGCCCGGGGATTCGGTGTAGCCCAGCGTCAGGGACTCGTACCACCGACGCGTGTCCTCGGGGGCGACCTCCCACAGCGCATCCAGCGACAGTCCTTCGGTGTCCGATCCGGTCAGGTTCACCCGGCACGTGAACTCGTGCTCGGCGAACATGCGCTCGATCAAGAACGGAGGCAGTTGCACGTCGCGATCCTGTCTGCTGGTAGGGGTGTCCACGTGGCGGGTTGCTCCTCAGAGACTCTGCCGCAGCCGGGCCCGTGGGCGGTACCCGTACGTCTGTTCCTTCGTCATCGGCCGCGGGCTGTCGTGATCACCGCTGGGACGATGGCCAGCGCCAGGATGCCGCCGCCCAGGGTCAGGAGAGGGTAGCCGGCGGTGGCCGTGACGAGGCCCGAGGCCATGCCGCCGGTCGCGCCCGCGATGGCGACGGAGACGTCGACCAGCCCCTGGGTCCTGGCGCGGGTGGCCGGCGGCACGGTTTCGGTGATGATCGCGGTGCCGGTGACGAGGCCGAGGTTCCAGCCCAGGCCCAGCAGCGCCAGGGCCAGCGCGTACGCGGCGACGGATCCGCCCGGGGCGGTGGCGGCGACGATTCCGGCGGCGAGCAGGGCCAGCGCGGAGGCGGTGGCCGTCATGAGGCGGCCGTAACGGTCGACGAGCCAGCCCGTCACCGGCGAGGGCAGGTACATCGCGCCGATGTGGATGGCGATGACGAGGCCGGAGGCGGCGGCGCCGTGGCCGTTGCCGTGCATGTGCACGGGTGTCATCGTCATGATCGCGACCATGACGAGCTGGGAGAAGACCATGACCAGCGTGCCGGCCAGCACACCGGGACGGCGCACTTCCGGGTGCGGCCGGTCCGGTTCCGCGGGGGGCGGGGCGGTGCGGGACAGGAGCAGCGGGTCGGGGCGCAGCCAGACGATCAGGATCAGGGCAGCCGTCGCGTAGGCGGCGCCGGCGAGCAGGAACGGCCCGGCCAGGTACGGGATGCCGAGGACGCCGGCGAGGTCGGCCGTGGCGGAGGTGAGATTGGGGCCGGCCACCCCGCCCAGCGTGGTGGCGACCAGCACGGTGGACACGGCGCGGGCGCGGTGCGCGGGGGCCGCCAGATCGGCACCGGCGTAGCGGGCCTGCAGGTTGGTGGCGGTGCCCGCGCCGTAGACGAACATCGCGGCGAACAGCAGTACGGGCTCGCCTGCGACGGCTGCGGCGATGACGCCCGAACTGCCGGCCGCGCCTGCCAGGTAGCCGGCGGCGAGGCCGGGCCGCCGGCCGCGCGCGTCGGACAGGCGCCCCACGGCGACGGCCGCCAGCGCGGAACCGGCCGTGGACAGCGCGCTGAGCAGGCCGGCGAGGCTGGTGGAGCCGAGCATGTCCTGCGCGAGCAGGGCGCCGACGGTCACGCCCGCCGCCAGCCCGGCCCCGCTGAGGACCTGGGCGGCGACCAGGACGATCAGGACGCGGCTCTGCGGCCGAAGGCGCGGGGGGTCAGCGGTCCGGGCAGGCACGACGCTCCTCACGTACGGTCGCCCAGGTCCAGGTGGCCGGCCAGGCCGGCGGCGGCGAAGGCGGCCACCAGCTCGTCCCGGCCCTCGCTGAAGTGGGCCCAGCCGTCGTAGTGGACGGGGATCACGCGGCGGGCGCCGAGGATCGCGCACGCTTCGGCGGCCTGCGCGCTGTCGAGGACGATCAGCGCGCCGTCGAACAGGACGGAGAAGCGGGGAGCCCCGGCGAAGAGGATCGCGGTGTCGATCGGGCCGAAGCGTCCGGCGATCTGCTTGACCGCGTCGAGCGAGGCGTTGTCGCCGCTGACGTAGACCGTGGGCAGGCCCTCACCGGTCAGGACGAATCCGACGACCTCGCCGGTGATCCGCTCGACCTCCTCGCGGGGGCCGGGCCCGTGAATGGCGGGTACACCGGTGACGGTGACCGTGCCGCCTCCGGGGCGGTCCAGGGTGATCGGCTCCCAGTCGGCCAGGCCCCTGGCCCCGTTCCCCAGGCGTCGCCCGCCGCCGGGCGTGGTGAGGGTGAGGGGGATGTCGGCGAGCAGGGCGCGGCCGGAGTGGTCGAGGTTGTCGGGGTGTTCGTCGTGCGAGAGCAGGACCACGTCGACGCGGCCGAGGTCGGCCGGTACGGCGGCGGGTGGCGCCGTCTTCGTCAGCGCGCCGCCGGGCACCTGGTAGTGGCCGGGGGCGTCGAAGGTCGGGTCGGTCAGGAAGCGCAGGCCGCCGTACTCGAAGAGGGCGGTCGGGCCGCCGAGAACGCGGACGGGGATCTGGGCAGCGGTGGTACCGGGCACAGGAATGACCTCACGGATGAGAAGGGGATTATCCGTGAAGGACGGTAGCGGTGTCTCACGGATGAATGCAAGCCGTACCATGAGAGCCATGAGCGAGCTCCTGACCGCCGAGTCCGTGCCGCCGCCCGCGCCCGGCGCGGACGACTACCTCGCCCTCGACTTCGTCAACAGCGCGATCGCGCTGCCCGGAGGGCACTTCGTCGATCTCCTCGGCACGCCGGGGGCGACCAACCGGTGGCTCACGGAGCGCGGCCTCGCCCCCGAGGACGCCGGGGTCCAGGAGATGTGCGCGGCGCAGTTGCGCTCGCTGCGCGAACACCTGAGGGTCCTGTTCGCCGCCCGGGCCGGTGGCCTGCCCGCCCTGCCCGCGGCCCTGTCCGCCGTCAACGACGCGCTGAGCAGGGCCCCTTCCGCCGCCCTGCTGTACTGGGACGACAAACGCGGCCCCTATCGCACGACGCCGTGCCCCACCAACGAGATCCTCGACCGCGCGCTCGCGACACTCGCGGCCAACGCGGCCGACCTCCTCACCGGCCCCGACGCCGACCGCCTGACCCCGTGCCGTTCCACCCCGTGCAACCGCTACCTGCTGCGTCACGGCCGCCGCCATTGGTGCTCCGTCCGCTGCGGCGACCGCGCCCGCGCCGCTCGCGCCTACGCCCGCCGCACCCAGCCGAAGGAGGACTGACCCGGCCGCACCACGTCCGCGCCGGCACCGGACCGGTCGGCGGCTCGCCTGCGGGCTCGAGCCGCGCGGCGAAGTCCTCTTCCCCGGAGTGGTTGGATCTCAGGCTCGCTGACGTTCGGCCCGCTGCCGGACCAGCTCCTCGACCGCGGAGGGAAGGGTGGTTTCGAAGTCGATGAGTTTCGCCCAGGTCGGGGTGAGGACGATCCGGACCATGCCGTCGTAGAGCGAGCGGACCTCCGCCTCCCACTCGATGCGCTGCTCGGCTGTCATGTCGTAGCTGCCGTTCATCTGGAGATACTCGTCCGGGATGCCGTCGACGACGTCCAGCTCGACCCGCCCGCGGATGAGCAGGATCTTCGGCGGGTGGACCTCGGTGTCGATGGTCAGGGCAACCATCGGGTTCTCGCGCAGTGCGGCGAGCTTCGGGGCGTTCTTCGTGGTGCACATGACGATCTCCGAGCCGTTCCAGGTGAAGGCGATCGGGATGCAGCGCGGCGTGCCGTCCTTGGCGACGTAGGCCAGGCGGGTCAGGTCGCGGGCCAGCAGCTCCTGGCTGATCGGCCGGCTCAGGATCTCGGTGATCTCGGTCGGTCGCATGGTGATCGCTCCTTCGTCGGCGTCGCCGAGCGACACGTCCTGGCCGCTCGTGCCCCTGGGACGGAGCCGGCCGGACGTTCTCGACATCCGAGGCGCACGAATTCGCGGAATCTTCTGAGCTCGATCGCCACGACACCGCCGCGCGATCCGGCCGTTGGATGTGATCGTCGAACGACACCGCGCCGGACCAGCGGCCCTCCACTCCGGATCAGGCGTGGGCGACCCTGCGCGAAGGCAACCGCCGCTGGGTGGCCGGCACCACGCCCCACCCGCACCAGGACGCCGCCCGACGCAGGGAGGTGGCGCAGAAGCAGAGAGGGGAACCTCCCGTGTCAACTACCGGCCACACGGACGCGGGCGAGGTCTCACCGACCGTAACGTGGTGGCTGCTCGCAAGTGGGGCAGGAGGGGAGATGACGGGCGTGGTCGAAGGCGAGCCGGATCTGCCGGACCCCGGGCGGATCCGTACCCGGCAGGACTTCGCGCGGGAGCTGACGCTGCTGCGCGAACGATCGGGAATGACCGTCCGGCAGGTGGCGGTCAAGATCGGCGTCGGCGGCGCGCACAGCACGATCGGCGACTGGTTCGCCGGACGAGGGCTGCCGTCCACGGCCCTGCGCGACCTGCTGGTACGGCTGCTCAACACGTGCGGCGCGGACGATCCCGACACGGTCGAGCAGTGGTTACGTGCCTGGCTCCGGGTTCGGCGGGCACCTGGTCGCCGTCCGGCCGGAGCCGAGCCGTACAAGGGGCTGGCGAGCTTCGGGCCCGAGGACGCCGCCTGGTTCTTCGGGCGCGAAACCCTGACGAGCCTGCTGCTCGACCGGATCGACGGGCTGCGGGCCGCGGGCGGCGGCGTGCAGGTGGTCGTGGGGGCGTCCGGGGCGGGCAAGTCGTCGCTGCTGCGGGCCGGTCTGATCCCCGCCCTCTCGGCCGGACGGGTGCCGGGGGTGGCGCTGTGGCCGGAGCCGCTGCTCACGCCGGGCGCCCATCCGATGAGCGAGCTGGCCGCCCGGCTGACACCCGCCCGACCGTCCGGCGCCGACGCGGCGAGTCTGGTCGCGGGGATGCGTCCCGCACCGGACGATCCGGCGCCCGTGCTGGTCGTCGACCAGTTCGAGGAGGTCTTCAGCGCGTGCGCCGACGAAGGCGAGCGGCCGACGGCCGCACCCTGGCCACGGCGGGAGCCGACCGCGTCCTGCGGATCTGGGACGTGCGTGACCCGCGCGCCCCCGGCCCGCCCGTCACCCTGAGCGGGCACACCGACGTGCTCAACGCCGTGGCCGCGGCCCCCGACGGGCGCACGCTCGTCACCGGCGCCGACGACTCCACCGTCCGGCTCTGGGACCTCGATCCCGGCCGCGTCGCCGCCCAGGTGTGCGCGCTCGCCCACCCGCGCATCACGTCCGCCGAATGGGCCCGCCACCTGCCGGGACCGGCGTTCCGGCCACCCTGCCGGTAGCCCCCGGACCTTCTACGGCCCCCCACGGCAGGGCGGCAGGTGACGGGTCACCCGGCACGGACCAGACCACAGACGCTCGGCCGGACCCCGGCCGAGCGTCTGGCCATCCTCGTCACCCCGCCCCCGGGCGGGGCCGCGCCGTGCCTACGAGGTCTGGCGCACGAACTGGGTCAAGGCCCCGCGCCAGTGCACGCCCAGGCTGTAGAGCACCCGCGAGCCAGGCGCGAGAAGCGGGCCGGCGTGGTTCATCACGCCCGTCGGCCCGATCTCTCTGCACATGGCGGGCAGGCCCTCTCCGGCGCACCCCGCGTAGGTGAGGTCACCGTTGGGGGAACGGCGCAGGTGGGTGGCCGCGCCCCACGCGAACGACGGGCCCTGGGTGCTGCCGTAGACGCTCCCGCCGTCGGCGGAGACGGCCACGTCCACGTACGCTCCCCGTGGCCCGTCGGCCCGGCACCCTGCTGCCACGCCGATGCACCCCGCGTAGGCGAGGTCCCCGGTGCTCGCGATGCGGCGCAGGTGGCTGACGCCGCCCGGACCGGAGACGTACAGGCTGTCGCCGGCCGCCGTGATGGCGCCCCTGGTGATGCCGGCCAAGCCACTGGTGGCGGGGACGTTGCAGCCGCTCGTGCCCGTCTGGGAGACGCAGCCCGCCTCCGCCAGCGAACCGGTGGCCAGGTCCCGGCGGAAATGCGTCACCGAGCCGGGGCTCCTGGCCACGATGTAGAGACTGCGCCCGTCGGCGCTCAGCACGGTGTCGCCCGAGGAGGTCATGACGCCGGTACGGCCGATCGCGGTACAGCCGGGCATCGCCTCGCCGATGCAACCGCGGAAGGTCAGGCGGCCGGTGGGGTCGTCACGGCGCAGGTGGTAGACCGCGCCCTTGCCGGATCCGGCCGCGTACAGGTACAGGTCGCGGCCGTCGGCGGTCGCGGTCAGCGCGTGGTCGGCGGTGGACCAGGGGGTGAGCCCGGGCAGGACGTCGACGTCGCCGCAGTTGAAGTCCCAGGCGCAGAAGTCGGTGTCGAGGTCGCCGTTGGTCTTCGTCTTGAACCCGACCACGGCCGCGGGGGTGGAGGCGTACACGTGGGTGCCGACGGCCACCACGGAGCTGGCTCCGCGCAGGCGGTCGGGGAGCGTCACGCCGCCCACCTTCGTCGGCTGGCAGCCCGTGACGCCGCCCATGCAGCCGGTGAGGGTCAGCCTGTCGTCCGCGGCCCGGCGGAAGGAGGAGATCGCCGGCATGGCCGTGCCGCTCCCTCCGTCGCCGCCGGCCACGACGTAGACGGTGTCGCCGTTGGGACGCATCGTCGCCGCGGACGCCCAGTCGAGCGGGTTGACCGGGCCGATGTCCACGGTTCCGGGCACGTTGGAGGAGATCGTCCGGACGAAACCGATGTCGCCCACCGCTGCCCACGCGCCGGTGGGTAGCGCCAGAACCAGTGCCAGTGCCGCGGCGAAGCCCGCGGCCCAACGTGATGTACGGCCGACTGCCAGCACGTTGTGCTCCTTTCGTCAGATCGACGATCAGCGAGGCACCGGCCGGGACGGAACGCGTCCGGAGTTATCCGGACAAGACCGTACAGCGGAGCGCGCACGGGCAGGCCGCCGGCATCGCCTTCCGCAACAGCTCGGCTACGGCTCGGGCATGACGCGCCCGCGGCGCCTGGCCGAGTGGAACGACGCCGGCGCGCTGGTATTGCCTCGCAGGTGAAGCGCGGCGATCGCGCCGCCGTCCGGAGCGTTGGCGAAGGCGAGCCGGGCGCCGATCACCTTGGCCTGGCCAAGGGCGATGGTCAGGCCAAGGCCGTGGCCCCGGCCGCGTTCGGCCGCGCCGGTGCGGAAGCGCTGTGGTCCGTCTGCCAGCAGTTCGTCGGGGAATCCGGGGCCGTGGTCGCGTACGACGATCGCCGTGTCGTTCACGGTGACCTCGACCGGAGAGCGTCCATGGCGGTGGGCGTTGGCGACCAGGTTGGCGATGATCCGGTCGAGGCGGCGCGCATCGGTGTCGGCGGCTGGATCCCCGGTCACCGTCAGCTGGACCTGCAGTCCCGTCCGGCCTACGGACTCCTCGACGACCTGGCCCAGTGGCACCAGAGCGCGATCGGCCCGCTCCGCGCCCGCGTCGAGGCGGGAGATCTCCAGCAGGTCCTCCACGAGCGTTCGCAGCACCCGCACCCGACCTCTGACCAGTTCGGTCGCCTCGCTCGCCGGGAGCAGTTCGGCCGAGATGACCAGGCCCATCAGCGGGGTACGCAGCTCATGGGCGACATCGGCGGTGAAGCGCTGTTCAGTGAGCAGCCGGTCCCGCAAACTGTCGGCCATCGAGTCGACGGTGGCCGAGATATCGCTGATCTCGTCGCCGCCCCGGCCTACCATGCTCCGGGCTTCCAGATCGCCGTCCGCGATACGCCGCGCGGTACGGGCCACCCGCCTCAGCCGCCGGTTGGGCAACTCTGCGGCCAACGTCCCCAGGAGCACGACAACGGCGAGCACGGCCAGAGAGGCCATCACGATGTGCCGGTCCAGGGCCCGCAGGCTGCGGATCTCGGGCCCCATGTCGATCTTCACGGCCACCGCCTGGCCGCCGACTGACTGCACCGCCCACATCCAGGGGATGTCCGGCTGACGATCGTCGTACCAGGTGATGTACTGCCCCGTGCTCCTCGCCTGCTGGAGCAGCACGGGCGGAATCTCCGCGGGGTTCGCATGAGCCGGCGTCCTGCCCGTACGCCGGTAGTCGTCCACCACGACCAGCAGTTCGCTGAAGGCCCGGTTCCTGCCCAGGCTCATGGAACGCTCAAAGGTGCTCTGGTGGACCAGCACTCCGAGGGCCAGCGCGACCGCGCAGGACGCCATGGCCACCAGCGCGGCGATCTTCCAGCGTAGCGACCTCCAGTTCAGCAGCCCACGTGCCGTCCGGGCGATGGCGGGTCCCATCAGCGCCGCAGCTTGTAGCCGAAGCCGCGGACCGTCTCGATACGGTCGGGTCCGATCTTCTTGCGCAGCCGCTGCACACACAGGTCGACGACGCGGCTGTCCCCGTCCCAGCCGTAGTCCCAGACGTTACGCAGCAGTGTCCGCCGGTCCAGCACGATCCCTGGATTCGCCGCGAACTCCAGCAGCAGGCGCAACTCGGTGGGGGCCAGCGCGACCGGTTCACCGGCCCGGTGTACTTCCAGACCCTGTGGATCGATGGTCAGGTCCCCGAAGACCAAATCGTTGGCACCGCCGGGAGCGGGCTCGGGAGTGCGCTCAGGGCCTGGGGCGAAAAAGGCTCGGCGCAGCAGGGAACGGATCCTGGCAACCAGTACGGAGGTGTCGACCGGCTTGACGACGTAGTCATCGGCTCCCGCCTCCAGACCCGACACCACGTCCAGGGCGTCACCACGCGCGGACATCATCAGGATCGGGTCCATGCTGGACTCCCTGACCTTCCGGCACAGCCCGATGCCGTCCAGCCCTGGCAGCATCACGTCCAGCAGCAGCACGTCGTGCCGTTGCTCCCTGAACAGTTCGAGGCCGGTCAGACCGTCGCCCGCCGTGCTCACGCGATAGCCGTAGCGCTCCAGCGCCAGCCCGATCGTCTTGCGGATCACCTCGTCGTCCTCGACGAGCAGTACGGTGACAGGGGGCGACGGTCTGCTACCGACATCCGAAACCGACATTGCTCCCCGAATACGGTTGATAGCTAATGAGAGACAATACAAGGACTCTCTTTGTGGGCGTACGAAGACATCGTCGGCCCCTGCGGAGACCGGTGCACCGGGAAAGGGCGTCTCGGTCACCCCACGCGATGTCGTGTCCATGTTGTCGATGCCGGACCTCCACCACGGCTCAGCTGTGTATCAGCCGTGAATCAATGCGCGCCGGTCCGCCGTATACGGCGGTCATCGCGATCGTGGCGGCCTGTCACACCCAATGGCTTCTGAAGCTGGGCGATTGGCGGCTGGGCGCTGATACACACCCCATACGCGTCCAAGCGGCCGCCGATACGCGACCGCGACAGCATGGACGCCTGTACCGCGCAGGGTGGCTGAACCATGCCAAACAGACTCAGCCTTCCTCGTACTCAGGTCGCACTCGCGGCCTTCTCCATGCGTTTTCGTTCCCTTCTCGTCGTTCCCGTGGCGCTGGCCGCGCTGGCGGCGACCGCGACTCCGTCGTACGCCCTGCGCGGTGGCGTCGAGTCAGTGCGGCCGTACTCGTTCATGGGCTCGTTACAGCGCGCCGAATCTCCGCGCGCGGACGGCCATGTCTGCGGAGTCACGCTGATCGCGCCGCAGTGGGTGGTCACCGCGAGCCACTGCGCCCGCACGCCCAATCAGGCTCAGGTCGGCACCCCTCGGGGCTGGCGGGTGCGCATCGGCTCCCTGAGCGTGACCTCCGGCGGTGAACTGGCCGAGGTCGACAAGTTCTATCGGTACTCCACCGAGGTCTACGGCAAGGATCTAGCGCTGCTGCACCTGCGCACCCCGGTTCGGGCGAAGCCGGCGCGGATCGCGCCGGCCACGCCGGCCGACCGAACCGCAACCCGCATCATCGGCTGGGGCGTGACCTGTGACCAGCGCGAGCCGAAGTGCTACCCGGACCGCCTGCGCGAGGCCGACACCGTGGTGCAGCCGGACTCGAAATGTGAAGTGAGCGGTATCGCCGCGGAGCGTGAGCTGTGCGTGGGCAGCCCAGACGGAAGCATCTCGGCCACCAACATGGATTCCGGTGGCCCGGCGCTGGTCCGCCGCGGCGCCCACTGGCTGCTGGCCGGAGCGGTCAGCGGCAGCAACGGCAACGACACACCGACCGTATACAGCGACGTGTCGGTGTATCGGAAGTGGATCCAGGGCATCGTCACGGGCATCGCAGTTCCGCCGGAACCGCACATGCCGTCCCTGGAGGGTGCCGTGCAGTTCGATGGCTGTTCCGGCGCCGTGGTCCGCACCGTGACCGCCCGGGCGGCGGATCCGGCCCTGCTCCTCACAAACGGCCACTGCGTCCAGGGCACCCGCCCCGCGCCGAGGTCGGCGCTGGTCGATCAGCCGGACGCCCAGCCGGTCACGATCATCGACCGCGAGGGCTATCCCAAGGTCGAGGCAGGGACGACCCGGCTGGTCTACGCGACCATGACTGGCACCGACGTCGCCCTGTACCGTCTGGACCGGACCTACGCGGAGCTGGCCGCCGCCGGCGCCAAGGTCTTCGCCCTGACCACAACTCCTGCCGCGGCCGGTGACAGGGTGGACCTGTTGTCAGGCAACTGGGGCCGCCGCTGGAGCTGCGCGGTGAAGGCTGTGGTGCCGGGGCTGCGTGAGGGCGGGTACGAGCAGGAGAACGCGCTCAGGTACACCAGCGCCTGCGAACCAGGGCACGGCGCCTCGGGGTCACCGCTGATTGCCCCGGACGGGCAGACCGTGGTCGGGCTGCACAACACGAGCAACGACGACGGGAAGAACTGCACGGAGAACAACCCGTGTGAAGTCGACGCGGCCGGCCAGGTGACGGTGCGCAAGGGCGCTCGTTACGGCCAGCAGGTCGCGGCCGTGCCCGCCTGCCTGGCGCCCGGCTCAATGCTGGACCTGTCCCGCCCGGGCTGCACGCTGCCCCGGCCCAGCCGCCTGACGCGCGGAACGATGAAGGCCGGGTAGTGCCCGACCCAGTAAGGTCGACGGCCACTGCCCAGGCCATTGCCCTCGGCGACGCCCGTACCGGAAGACGGTCGAATATCCAGCCCACGTCGCTGCGTCATGCCTGGACCCTCGTCGGCGACGCGTGGCACGCTCGCCGCGCCTGACATCAGCGTGCGAACACACAGGCCGGAGGCCACCCGATGAGGGCCTTGCCGGTCGCTTTCTACCGTGGCCCTGCCCAGGCTCATGCCTTGCTGGACAGAACCTCATTGCCCAGGGTGCCGACTCCGGCGGAACCCGCGCCGGAGCGGGCCCGGCCGGAGAGCCGGACTCAGTTGCCCACGCCGAGGTGGGACATGAACGCGGACGGGTATCGGTCGCCGCGGGCCGCGCCCGGCGGCACCGCCTTCTCGATGTCGGCGAGGTCGTCCGCGGTGAGGTTCAGGTCCATCGCGGGCAGCGCCTCGGTCAGCCGCTCGCGGGTGCGAGCGCCGGCCAGCGGCACGATGTCCTCGCCCTGTGCGGCCACCCAGGCGATGGCCAGTTGGGCGACGGTGCACCTTTTCGCCTCGGCGACCCGGCGCAGGGCCTCCACGAGGGTGAGGTTGTGTTCCACGTTCCCGCTGGAGAAGCGCGGGCTGAAGCCGCGGATGTCGCCGGGGCCGGCGGTATGGCCGGCCCTCCAGTGCCCGGAGATGAGGCCGCGGCCGAGGACGCCGTAGGCGGTCAGGCCGATGCCGAGCTCCCGCAGGGTGGGCAGGACGTCCGCCTCCACCGCGCGGGAGATCAGCGAGTACTCGATCTGCAGGTCGGCGATCGGGTGCACGGCGTGCGCGCGGCGGATCGTCGCCGCATCGACCTCCGAGAGGCCGATGTGCCGCACGTACCCTGCGTCGATCATCTCCTTGATCGCGCCCAACGTCTCCTCGATCGGCACCGCCGGGTCCAGCCGGGCGGGACGGTAGATGTCGATGTGGTCGGTGCCCAGCCGGGTCAGCGAGTAGGCCAGGAAGTTCTTCACCGCCTCGGGACGGCTGTCATGCCCGCCGAACTCGGGGCCCGGCCCCCGCAGCATGCCGAACTTCACGCTCAACTGGTAGCTGTCGCGATCCCGGTCGCGCAGCGCCTCGGCCAGCAGCAACTCGTTGTGGCCCATGGCGTAGAAGTCGCCGGTGTCGATCAGTGTGACACCGGCCTCGAGCGCGGCGTGCACGGTGGCGATGCTCTCCGCGCGGTCGGCCGTGCCGTAAGCGCCCGACATGCCCATCGCACCCAGGCCCAGCGCGGAAACGGCCGGTCCGGTCCGGCCCAGGGTTCGTCTCTGCATCACGTTCTCCCTCGTTCTCGATGTCGTCCCCACCCTGCGCCCGGGCCGGGACGGGCGGGAGCGGAGCGTTCATCGTGGGAGAGCCGCTCCCTGGCTCGGCTCGCCGGCCGGGAGGCAGGATGAAACCATGCAACGTGACCAGCTCGCCGACTTCCTGCGCCGTCGCCGCCAGGCGATCCGCCCGGCCGAGGTGGGCCTCGCCGACGGCCCTCGCCGCCGCACCATGGGCCTGCGCCGGGAAGAGGTGGCGATGCTCGCCGGCATGTCGGTGGACTATGTCGTACGCCTCGAGCAGGGCCGCAGCAGTCAGCCCTCGACCCAGCTGCTCGGCGCGCTGGCCCGGGCGTTGCGCTTCTCCGATGACGAGCGCGACCACCTGTTCCACCTGGCCGGCCACCGGCCCCCGCCCGCCGACGGAGTGGCCCGCCTGGCCCGCGCCGGCCTGATGCGCATGCTCGACCTGCTCGGCGACACCCCGGCCCTGGTGCTGTCCGACCTGGGCGAGGTCCTGGCCCAGAACAGGGCGTCCGTCCTGCTGACGGGCGACCACACCGGCTTCTCCGGCGACCGGCGCTACCTCGTATACCGATGGTTCACCGAGCCTGCCGCACGCGCCCTTTGCCCGCCCGAGGAGCAGGAGCATCGCGCCGCGCAACTCGTGGCCGACCTGCGCGCGGCCGCCGGCCGCCGCTCCGGCGACCCCACGGTCGCCGGACTCATCCACCGTTTGCAGGCCGCAAGCGCCGACTTCCGCCGGCTCTGGGCCGAGCACGAAGTGGCGGTCCGGCGCGCCGACCGCAAGACCATGCTGCACCCGCGGGTGGGCCGCCTGACGATGGACTGCGAGACCCTGGTCACTCCCGACCAGGGTCAGCAGCTGCTGGTGCTCACCCCGGCGGACGCCGAGACCCGCGAGCGGCTGGAGCTGCTGCGGGTACTCGGCATCGAAGAGTTCCCCACGAGGGCAACGGGCACGCCCCTACGATGAAGCGGCCGATCAGGGGCACGGGGTCGGCATTTCGGCGTTGCGGTGGGCAGCCTGATCCGTCTTCTCTGGGATGACCGCCCGGATGCCGGGCCTGCACAGGTAGGCGCGGTTGGCGCGGGACGCGTAGGCCTTGTCGCCGGAGACCGCTGCAGGGCCGCACATCCGGGACCGGGCCTCGCTCGCCCAGCGGCAGATGGGGCTCGATCAGGCCCCACTCATCTGGCGGCTACCGCGCATCAGGCCGTGGCAAGCAATGGCAGCGGCGGCCACCACATTGAGCGAGTCCACCCCCGCCTCCATCGCCCGGGCACTCATCGGAATGCACACCGCCTCGTCCGCCTCCTCCAGCCACCGCGACGACAACCCGTCCCCCTCCGACCCCAGCAGCAGTGCAGCCCGGTCGGTCATCTTCACCTCGTCGAGCGGGGTGACCGACTGGTCGGGGGTCAGGGCCAGCGTCTGGAAACCGGCGGCACGAATCTGATCCAGCCCCGTGAACCAGTCGTCCATCCGCGCGTACGGGATCGAGAACACCGCCCCCATCGACACCTTCACCGCCCGCCGGTACAACGGATCAGCACACCGCGGCGACAGGATGATCCCGTCCACCCCCAACGCGGCGGCACACCTGAAAATCGCCCCGACGTTGGAGTGGTCGACCAGGTCCTCCAGGACGAGGACGCGACCGGACGTGCTCCCCGCCAGGACGCTCCCCATCGGAGGCAGCGGCAGGCGGGCCATCGAGGCCAGGGCGCCGCGATGGACCTGGAAGCCGGCGATCCCCGAGATGGTGTCGTCGCTGACCACGTACACGAGCGCGTCGCCGAGCACGTCCGCCAGGGACTCCAGCCAGCGGCGCGTGGTCAGGACGGAGCGGATCGGGTAGCCGGCGCCGATCGCGCGCCGGATGACCTTCTCCCCCTCGGCCAGGAACAGGCCGCGCTCCGCTTCGAGGCTCTTGCGCAGTTCCACGTCCCGCAGCCGGGTGTAGTCGGCCAGGCGCAGGTCCGCCGCGTCGGTCACGTACTCAAGCACGTTCCGATACTGCCATGAGCCGTGTGACCTGCCAGACCACCGCGTAGCAGAGGAGCACCAGGCCGAGGCCGACCAGGGTGCCGGCGCCGACCTTGGTGATGACGCTGGGCAGGCCGAGCTCGGGCGACGGCGGGTCGACCACGGGCCACAGCAGCGCCCCGGCGATCGTGCCGACCGAGGCGGCGCCGAGGACGTAGAAGCGCACCCCGGACGGGATGACGAGCCGCTCGGGCGGGGCGACGGCGGTGATCCGCGACAGGCGGCGCCAGGCCCACCACACGACGACGGCCAGGCCCACGGCCGACGAGCCGTACTGGAGCAGCCGGAAGAGCCTGATCACGCCGAAGACCGACACCTCCAGCCAGGGGCCCCAGCGTTCCGGGCCGCGGGCGTGGGTGAAGGAGTCCCACAGGACGTGGCTGGCCGCGCCGGCCACCGCCCCGAGGACGACGGGCAGCAACCGGAAGCCGCGCCACGACGGCAGGAGGGTGGCGGCGCGGCCGGCGAGCGCCGGCGGCAGAAGGGAGATCAGCGGATCCCGCATCACCACGTGGAACAGGAAGAGCAGGATGAGCACGGCCGCGAGGTCGATGGTCAGCACGCCGCGCAGCGAGTGCCAGTCGGTGTAGTCGGGCAGGAACGGCAGGAAGATCGGCAGGTCGGGCACCATGGCGCCGATGGCCAGCGCCCACGGGTCGAGCACCTTGCGGACGCGCGACGACGACACCAGTGGAAGCACCGCCGCGATGTGGCTCGGTGTGAACGGCACGGCCTGTCAATCCTCCCCGTGAGTCGGCCCGGGCCCGGCCCGCGCGAGACCGGGAAGCAGGACCGTGACAGCTGCCCCCGGGCGAACCGTGGCCGGCCCCCGGCGCGCCGGCCGGAGCCCCGTGGCCCCGTTCTCTCCGGCGAGGGCGACCCGTGTAGTGATCCCCGGAATCGCCCAACTGTAATCGATCATTGAAGATTACCCGGCGGACCTTTGCCCCGCCCCACGGGGCTCACGGAGGGTAACAGGTAGGGTACGTACCGCTGCCGGCGGCCGGACGACGTCGGGGATTCGGGGGGTCATGGTGCCTGACCAGCGGGTTCACACGCATCCGGCCGCGTCGGCGGAATGGCTGCGGGCGGCGCGGTCGGCGCGGTCGCTGTCGGTGGCCACCCTGGCCTGGCTGGGTCTGGAGAGCTCGCTCGGCCTGTGGGCCGGGTTCGGGGCGCACTCGGTGGCGCTGATCGGGTGGGGGCTGTCGGCCCTGGTGGAGGCGACGGCGAGCCTCGTCGTCGTGTGGCGCTTCACCGGCTCGCGGACCCTGTCGCCGGGCGCCGAGCACCGGGCACGGCGGGCGGTGGCCGTGAGCTTCTGGGTGCTGGCGCCGTACCTGGTCGTGCATGTCGCGTACGACCTGGACGCGGGCCATCGCGCGGTGCCGACGCCGCTGGGGATCGTGGTCACGGCGGTGAGCCTGGTGAGCATGCCGGCGCTGGGGCTGGCCAAGCGCCGGCTGGGGCGGCGGCTGGCGTCGCCGGCGACCGCCGGGGAGGGCACGCAGAATCTCATCTGCGCGGCCATGGCGGGCGGCGTGCTGGCCGGGCTGGGGCTCAACACGATCGGCTGGTGGTGGGCGGATCCGGTCGTGGCGGTGGCGCTCGCACTCGTGGCGGTGCGCGAGGGCCGGAGGGCGTGGCATGGTGACGGATGCTGCCACTGAGGATGACGCTCCGTAGTATCTGCACCAAACGGGCTGTTTTGCCACAGTAAGCGTACCGAGTATCGTTCCGGAGGTATTGCGGAGCATCTCCCGGCCAGGGTCTCCGGAAGGTCTCAACACACCAAAGAGGACATCGTGGGGCGACACCGCACAGACGAGTTCGATGGCGGCTACCGAGCCCAGGAACCCGCTCCTCCCCGGAGGCGAGCCGCCCGGGGCCGGGGCAGGGTGCTCGTCCCCCTCGCCGGGGCCGTCGCGCTGGCCGTGCTGCTCGGCGTCGCCGCGTTCGTCATCTTCAACCGCGACCACGACTGCTCGGCGGGCAAGCTGGCGCTGCGCGTGGTGGCGACCCCCGACATCCAGCCGGCCCTCAACAAGATCGCCGGCACCTACAACAAGGCCCTGCACTCCATCGACAGCCGCTGCGTCGAGGTGACGGTCACCAAGGAGGGCGCGGCCCGCACGGCCAACGCGCTGGCCGCCGGCAAGGCGGCGGCCGACCTGTGGGTGGCCGACTCCAGCCTGGTCGTGGCCAGGCTGCGCAGCGATCCGGCGGGCGCCGCCGCGCTGCCCGAGCCCTCCGGCTCGGCCGCCCTGTCGCCCGTCGTGCTGGTGACCGCCCAGGCCACGGCCGACAAGCTGGCCGGCAGCCTCCAGCCGAGCTGGGCCGGGATGATCGCCGCGGCGAACGTGGCCAACCCCGACGGCCCGGGCAAGAAGGTCCGCGTGCTCGCCCTCGACCCGCAGAAGAACTCCGCGGGCATGGCCGCGCTGCTGGCCGCCGCGGGCTCGGCCAAGAAGGCGAAGCAGGACAAGGCGCTCGTGGGGGCCCTGAAGGAGCTGTCCGGTCAGGTCGTCTCCGACCCCAGCGCGCTGCTGGCCAGCCTCACCGTGAAGTCCGGCAGCAAGGTGCCGGTCGGCGTCGCCTCGGAGCAGAGCATCTACAGCCACAACGCCAAGAAGCCCGACGCGCAGGTGGTGCCGCTCTATCCCGCCGAGGGCACCTACAACCTCGACTACCCGTTGGTGGTCCTCGCCAAGGACCCCGGGGTGCGCAAGGCGGCCGCGGCCTTCCAGAAGGAGCTGACCACCGACTCGGCCCAGCGCGCGCTGCGCGACCAGGGCTTCCGCACTCCCGACGGCAAGGGCGGCGACGTGCTGGCCAAGGGCAAGGGCTTCGTCTCGACCCCGCCCCGGCCCCTGGCGGCGCCCGACGCCAAGACGGTGGCGAGCATGGCCCAGACCTGGTCGCGGCTCAACCTGGGCAGCCGCATGCTGACCCTGCTCGACGTCTCCGGAACGATGGCGCTGCCCGTGCCGGGCACCAACCTGACCCGCATGCAGGCGATCTCCCGGATCGCGACCGAGGGTCTCAGCCTGTTCCCGGCCGACTCGGAGATCGGCGTGTGGGCGTTCTCCACGCACCTCGACGGCCAGGGCAGGGACTGGCGGGAGATGGTCTCGGTGGGCCCGCTGAGCGAGACCACCGACGGCCGGCTCCGCAAGGAGGCGCTGGCGACCCAGCTGGCCACCGTGCAGGCCAAGGCCACGGGCGACACCGGGCTGAACGACACGCTCAAGGCCGCCTACGCCGAGATGACGAAGTCGTACCAGGAGGACAAGATCAACACGATCCTGATCCTCACGGACGGCGCCGGCAACGACGACCCCGACGGCGGTGTCGGCAACGCGGAGCTCCTGTCGTTCCTCAAGAAGACCTACAACCCGAAGCGGCCGGTC
Source organism: Nonomuraea sp. NPDC050691 (assembly GCF_040654455.1). Lineage (NCBI taxonomy): Bacteria > Bacillati > Actinomycetota > Actinomycetes > Streptosporangiales > Streptosporangiaceae > Nonomuraea > Nonomuraea sp. NPDC050691. The sequence continues at coordinate 12,042 of NZ_JBFAIA010000055.1, read as the reverse complement.
AGCATCCTGCTGATCGCGTTCGGCCCCGACGCGCCCAAGGGCAAGAAGCAGATGGACGCCCTGGCCAAGGCGACCGGCGGAGAGGCGTACGTCGCGGAGAACGTCCTCCAGGTGCGTGACTTCTTCCTCCAGGGCATGGAGCGCCGCCTCTGCGCCCCCAAGTGCGACGGCTGAAACGCCACACGGGTACCGCCTGTCCCTGTCATCCCAGCTCATGCCCGTTGGGCATGAATAGGTCAACCCGTCCCGGCGGGGCGGCGTCCTAGGCGCGTGGGGGTCACACGCGAGCCGCGGGGAGGGTACTCGTGCCTGGATGGCCGACTGTCGACCGGACCGGGGATCACCGGTTGGCGGACGCGCTGCGGCGCGGCGACCACGGGGCTCCCGCCGACCTGTACGACGCGTACGGCGTGCGGCTGCACGACTACGCCTGCTCCCTGACCGGCGACGGGCACAGCGCGGCCGGCGCCGTGCACGACGCGCTGGTCACCGCCTACGGCCGCGCCGACCGGCTCAGGGACGAGACACGGCTGCGCGCCTGGCTGTACGCGCTGACCAGGGTCCAGGTCATGGCGCGGCTGGCGCACCGCAGCGGCGTCCCGGTGCAGGGCGTCGCCGCGCCGTCCGTGGACGAGCCGGAAGACCCCGAGCTGGCCGCGCTGGTCCACGACGCGCTGGGCGAGATGGGCCGCGTCGACCGCGAGGTGCTGGTGCTGTCGCTGCGGCACGGCCTGACCGCGCAGGAGGCGGGCTCGGTGCTCGGCCTGACCTCCCGCCGGGCGGCCACCCGTCTGCGCCGCTCGCGCGACCATCTCGAGAACGCCGCGGCGGCCGTCGTCCTGGCCCGCGTGGGACGCGCCCACTGCCCCGACCTGTCGGCGATGCTCGACTCGTGGGAGGGGCCGCTCACCCCGTTGCTGCGGCGCAGGCTGTCGGGGCACATCGGCGGCTGCGAGGTGTGCACGGAGGGGCGGCACCGCAAGGTGTCGGCGGAGCGGCTGCTCGACAAGGTGCCCGTGGCGTTCCCGCCGCTGTCGCTGCGCCGCCGGATGATCGCCACCTGCCTCGCCCCCGAGCGCGGCGAGGCCCGTACGCTGATCATGGAGCGGGGCGACAGCTTCGACCGCGACGGCTTCCCGGTCGTGCCCGGCCACCGGCCCCGGCGGCGGCCGCGCCGGCTCGCGCCGGTGGTGATCGCCGGCGCGTGCGTGCTCACGGCGACGGGCGCGGTCATCGTGGCGAACGCCGCCGCCGACGGCGGGGCCTCCCGGGCGGCGCCGTCCGCGACGCCGGACGCGAGCGCCGTCCTCCCATCGGAAGCGCCGGAGGAGAAGCCCGCCGAGGACCTCGTGGACGGGCCGGAGACCGGCCCCGGCCCCACGCCGGAGCGGACCACGACCCCCACGGAGACGGCCCGGCCGACCCCTCGCGCCGTGGTCACGACCGCCACCACCCGCCCGGTCACGAGCCGGCGCCCCGGGGCGAGCGCGCGGCTCAGCGCCGTGTGTCCCGGCGCCCTCGACGGGTCGGCCAAGGTGGGGCTGCGCGCCCGCAACGCCTCCGTCGTCTGGAGCGCCAGCGTGACGTCGGGCCTGGACGTCTTCCCGTCGGGCGGGTCGATCAGGAAGGGCGGCTCGGTGGCGGTCTGGGTGACGGTCTCCGATCCGGACACCGCGGGCGGCGGCACGGTGTCGTTCGCCTCGAACGGCGGGCGCGTGAGCTGCCGCCTGTCGTGGGAGGGCCGGCCCCAGGTCTCCGCTCCGCCGCCCACCGGCGAGCCGACGCCGCCCGAGGACACGCCCTCGCCGGACGACCCGCAGGGCGCCTCTCCGGCGAGCACCGCCCTGGCCGAGTCACTGACGGGACACGAGTGACGCGGGGTACGTCAACGGATGGTAGATCCACAGTAATTACGAACTAGGATAAATCGGGCCCTGACTCGAAGATCGGGTCATCTATAGGGCATCCTGGTGTGCTTGGGGACCGCACCGGCGCCGGGCAGCGCACTGTCCGTGTGCCCTAAGTCACGGGAAAAAGTCGCTCCTCCGGTAAACCGGAGCGCGTCACCAAGCGTCGGCATTGACGTGTCCATGGACGGATTGGTCCCATGAAAAGCGATCAATCGCGCCTTTGCCCAGCCAGGACCCAGGAGAACGGTAAATGATCAAGCACCGCCGAGCGCTCGCGTGGCTGCTCGGGCTCGCGTGCGTCGCGGGAGCCGTGATCGCGTTGTTCGACATCGAGACGCCACTACGCCCCTTCCTGATCTCTCTGTTCCTGCTCGTGGTCCCCGGAGCCGCCGTCGTCGGGCTGTTGCGAGATCGTGACCCGCTCGCCGCGCTGTCGGTGGGCGCCGCGGCCAGTCTCGTGGTGAACGTGCTCCTCGCCCAGGCCATGCTCCAGTTCGACGCCTGGTCTCCTCGGGCGGGGGTGGCGACGATCGCCGTGCTCGGAGGGTTCATGTACGTGCTTCGCGTGTTGTACCGGGGGAAGAACATGCAGACCGAACAGGGGGCCAGGGCGAAGTGAAGATCACGGTGGTCCGCCCGGGCGAGCTCGGGGAGTCCGAGAGAGCGCGCTGGCGCGCGTTGCAGAAGGCCGACCCCAGCCTGGACAACCCGTTCCTGTCCGTCGAGTTCGCCGTCGCCATGGACCGCTTAAGGGACTACGTGCGGGTCGCGGTCATCGACGACGGCACCGGCGTCGTCGGCTTCTTCCCCTACGAGCGCCACAGCTTCGGCATCGGCAAGCCCCTCGGCGGCTTCCTGACCACCTGCCACGGCCTGATCTCGATTCCCGGTCTGAAGGTGGACGTGCGGGCGCTGCTGCGCGCCTGCCGGCTCACCGTCTACGACTTCGACCACCTGGTGGCCGGCCAGCCGACCTTCGCGGCCCACGAGTCCGACGTCCGGCCCGCGCCGGTCATGGACTTCACCGCGGGCTTCGCCGCCTGGCTGGAGCAGGTCAAGGCCAACTCCCCCAAGAACCTGAAGACCGTGCGCTACAAGGAGCGCAAGCTCGGAAGGGAGCAGGGCGAGCTGCGCCTCGAGTACGCCTCGGCCGACCCGGAGGTGCTGCGCGTCCTGCTCGGCTGGAAGTCCGACCAGTACCGGCGGACGGGCCGCGTCGACCGGTTCGCGCAGCCCTGGATCGTCGAGCTGATCGACCTCATGCACGCGGAGCGCTCGGCCGACTTCGGCGGCGTCCTCACCATGCTGTACGCGGGAGAGGCGCCGGTCGCCGGTCACTTCGGCCTGCGCACGGCCACCACCCTCGTCGGCTGGTTCCCCGCCTACGACACCGAATACGCGCGATACTCGCCGGGCATCGTGCACCACCTCCGCATGGCCGAGGCGGCGGCCGAGGCCGGTCTGCACATGGTCGACATGGGCAAGGGCGGCAAGGAGTACAAGGACTGGCTCAAGAGCGGCGAGCTGTACGTGTCCGAGGGACGGGTCTCCCGCCCCTCGCCCGCGGCGGCCGTCCACTGGATGGGACGAGTTCCCTTCAACAAAGCGCGAACAATCGTCCTTGATCGGCCGTCTCTTTATAGGGCGGCCGACCGAGTCCTCAAGGGCTTCGGCCGTGTTCGCAGTTCCATCCAGCACGAGTCGTCCAACGCAGTAGTCAAGGAGCCCACCGGAGCGCGCTAGCACCCCGCCCCGGTACGGCACCACAGCACAACCCCAGCACCAGAGCAGCAGCAGAGCACCCGTAACGCACCACCCTCACTCCACTGGACCCCGTGCGCCGATCACGGATCGGCTGTTCCCCCGGCACCCGGGAACGGCCGGCCCAGGCTCGCGTGGAGGCGGGTCCCGGAAGGATTTAGCTCACCATGAGTCCCGAGAGCACGAAGTACAACGGCAAGGCGCAGATCACGCCGCTGCGCTCGATGCCACCCATCGAGCGGTTCACCCCGATCACACCGCACATCGCCATCTCGCCCACCGTCAGCGTGGTCGTCCCGGCGATGAACGAGGCCGAGAACCTCCCCCACGTCTTCGCCACCCTGCCCCAGTGGATCGACGAGATCGTGCTCGTCGACGGCAACTCGGTGGACGACACGGTCGAGGTGGCCAAGCGGCTGCGTCCCAACGTGAAGGTCGTCACCCAGACCGGCCGGGGCAAGGGCGACGCCCTGGCCGCCGGTTTCGCCGCCTGCACGGGCGACATCATCGTGATGATCGACGCCGACGGCTCGACCGACGGCCACGAGATCATCTCCTTCGTGGGCGCGCTGGTGACCGGCGCCGACTTCGTCAAGGGCTCCCGGTACGCGGCCGGCGGCGGCAGCGACGACCTGACGTTCAGCCGCAAGTTCGGCAACAAGGTGCTCACGGGCCTCGTCAACATGTTGTACGGCACCCAGTACACCGACCTCTGCTACGGCTACAACGCCTTCTGGGCCCGTCACCTCGACGTGCTCGACCTCGACTGCGACGGCTTCGAGGTGGAGACCCTGATGAACGTCCGCGCCGCCAAGGGCGGGCTGAAGGTGCACGAGGTGCCGAGCCACGAGCGCTGCCGCATCCACGGCGAGAGCAACCTGCACGCCGTCCGTGACGGCCTGCGCGTCCTCAGGACGATCCTGCGCGAGTGGCGGCGCCAGCCCGCGCTCCCGCAGCCGACGCCGGCCGCCGCTCCCGCAGCCGACCGGGGCGTCGCCTGACCAGCACTGGAAGAGGGATGGCAGTGAGAACGTCTGTCGTCATCTGCGTCTACACCGAGGAACGGTGGGAGGACATCAGGCAGGCCGTGGAGTCGGTCGAGCGGCAGCGCCGCCGTCCGCACGAGCTGATCCTGGTGGTCGACCACAACCCGGACCTGCACCTGAAGCTCAAGCAGGCGTACCCACAGGCCATTGTGGTGGAGAACACGCACGAGCAGGGGCTGTCCGGCGGCAAGAACACCGGCGTGGCCACGGCCACCGGTGACATCGTCGCGTTCCTGGACGACGACGCGGTCGCCGACCCCGGCTGGCTGGAGGCTTTGGAGGAGGGCTTCCAGGACCCGGCCGTCGTCGGCGTGGGCGGACGCACCGACCCGATGTGGGCCTCGCGGCAGCGGCCGCGCTGGTTCCCGTACGAGTTCGACTGGACCGTCGGCTGCACGTACCGCGGCATGCCGGAGGTGCGGGCGCCGATCCGCAACGTCATGGGCGGCAACGCCGCCTTCCGGCGGGAGGTCGTCTCCGAGGTGGGCGGCTTCCACAGCGGCATCGGCCGCAGCGTGCAGGGGCGCAAGAGCCGTCCCCTGGGCTGCGAGGAGACGGAGTTCTGCATCAGGCTGAGCCAGCGCAAGCCGGGCTCGGTCATGCTGTACGAGCCGCGCGCGGTGATCGGGCACAAGGTGTCGGCGCAGCGCGAGCGCTTCGCCTACTTCAGGTCCCGGTGCTACGCCGAGGGACTGTCGAAGGCGCTGGTCACGCGTGAGGTGGGCACCCAGGACGGGCTGGCCAGCGAGCGCGCCCACGCCATGAGGACGCTGCCTCTCGGCGCGCTGCGCGGGCTCGGCGACGCGGCCCGCGGCGACGTGGGCGGCCTCGGCCGCTCCGTCGCGATCGTCGTCGGGCTCGCCTGGACGACATGGGGATACGTGGTCGGGTCCGCCCGGCTCAAGGGAGCACGCTCGTGATCAGGGTGCCCATCCTCATGTACCACTCGGTGACCGAGAGTCCCAACGAGGAGACCCGCCCCCACTCGGTACGCCCCTCCGATCTGGAGGAGCAGCTCACGTACCTGGCGGAGGGCGGGTTCACCCCGTTGACCTTGGGCGATCTGGTCTCCAGGCTGAACAAGAACACCGGTATGCCAGTCAAACCAGTCGTGGTCACCTTCGATGACGGCTACGCCGACTTCCACACCCACGCCCTGCCCCTGCTGGAGCGCCACCGGTTCCCCGCCACGGTCTTCCTGACCAGCGGCTGGGTCGCCGACGCGGGCGCCGACGCGGCGGGCAGGCCGCTGGACGACATGCTGAGCTGGGGTCAGGCCCGCGAGATCGCCCAGACGGGCATCGAGATCGGCGGCCACAGCCACAGCCACCCGCAGCTCGACCAGCTCCCCACCGAGGAGCTGCGCCAGGAGCTGCGCCGCAACAAGGGCCTGCTGGAGGAGAAGATCGGCGCGCCGGTCGCCACCATGGCCTACCCCTACGGCTACTCCAGCGCGCGGGTGCGCCGCGAGGTGCGCAAGGCCGGCTACTTCGCCGCCTGCGCCGTGAACAACGCGATCGCCGCCGACCGGCACGACATGCTGGCCATCCCCCGGCTGACGGTGGCCCGGCACACCACCATCGGCATGTTCCGGCGGGCCGTCGAGGGCAGCGCCGTACCCCTGATCTACCTGCGCGAGCGCGTCCTCACCAAGGGCTACGCGGTCGTGCGGCGGACGAGGTACGGCCTGCAGCGGGTGCGCGGAAATGTCTGAGATCCGGCGGCGGCTGCTGCACGACCTGCGTAATCCCCTGTTCCGCAACGGCTACGCGCTCATGGCCAACACGGCGATCACCGCCACGCTCGGCATGGGCTACTGGCTGCTGGCGGCCCACTACTACTCCCCCGAGGAGTTCGGCCGCGGGCAGGCCGTGATCACCGCGATGCGGCTGTTCGCGTCGCTGACCGCGCTCGGCTTCGTGGGCGCGCTCGCGCGTTTCCTGCCGCTGGCCGGCCGCCGCACGCCCGAACTGGTGCTGCGCGGCTACGGCCTGGCGGCGGCGACGGGCGGGGTGGCCGCGATCGGCTTCCTGCTCACGCTGCCGATGTGGGGCCGCACGTACTCCGTGCTGGGCGGCTTCGGCCCGGGCCTGTTCTTCCTCGGGTCGGTGCTGGTCTGGGCGGTGTTCACGCTCCAGGACGTGGTGCTGACGGGGCTGCGCAAGGCCACCTGGGTGCCGCTCAACAACCTGATCTTCGGCCTGGTCAAGATGGGCCTGCTGGTGGCGCTGGCGGGCGCGCTGCCCGAGGGGGGCATCTTCACCTCCTGGATGGTGCCGACCGCGCTCGCGCTGATCCCGGTCAACTGGTTCATCTTCTCGGTCGTCATCCCGCGGCACGTCAAGGACTCCGAGGACGTCGCGGCGCCGCCGACGCTGCGTGAGGTCGGGCGCTTCCTGGCCGGCGACTTCCCCGGCACGCTGTCGATCCTGGCGATCGTCTACCTGGTTCCGGTGGCCGTGGCCACGCAGGTGGGCGAGGCCACGTTCGGCCGGTTCTCGATGGCCCACACGCTGGGCTGCATGATCGAGCTGCTGGCGATGAACATGGCGGTGTCGCTCACCGTCGAGGGCTCCTTCGACCGCTCGCAGCTCGCCGAGAACTGCCGCCGGGCGCTGCGCCGGGCCTTCATGATCATCACGCCGGTCATCGCCGTGACGGTCCTGGGCGCGCCGCTGATCCTCATGATCTTCGGCTCGGAGTTCGCCACCGAGGGGGCGACGCTGCTGCGGCTCATGGCGCTGGCCGTGCTGCCGCGGGTGCTCATCGAGATCTACCTCAGCTCGCTCCGGGCGCGCAGCGAGGCACGGGCCCTGGCGCTGGTCCAGATCGGCCTGGCCGCGCTCGTGCTGGTCTCGATCGCGGTGCTGTTCCCGTTCGCCGGTGTGAACGCGGTGGGGTACGGCATGCTGTTCAGCGAGCTGCTGGTGGCGGCATTGATCTTCGGAAAACTTCGTAAAGTTCTCACTTACGACGAAACTGAACAGCCTCGCGTCGCTCAGGGGTCGCACGGGGCCTCATGATGGTCAACGTGAGGCAACGGGACGGCGATGGAATGACAACCGGGTTCACAGGCTCCTCCGAGCTCAACGGCGAGACGGAGGAGGAGTCGGGCGCGCCCTTCGATCCGGACGCCACGGGCGTCATCCCGCGGATCACCCTCGATCTGGGCTCCGCCGGCGGCGCCACGGACCAGGACACGGACAAGGACCCGGCACGCCAGAGCGACGAGGCCGAGTCCGACGCCGAGGCCGACCCCGAGGACCAGGCTGATGCCGAGGCCAAGACCGACGCTGAGGCCGACGCCGGGACTGACGGCGAGGCCGAGGACGAGGCCGGGGCCGAGGTTGAGACCGACGCCGACGCCGACACGACCACGGCGATCAGGCTGCCCGCGGCCTTCCGCGTGGGCGGCCCGCCGACGGTCCCCGACGTCACGTCCGCGTCCGCGTCCCCGTCCCCGTCCCCGTCCCCGTCCCCGTCCCCGGCGAAGCCGAGCACACCGATGAAGCCGACGGAGGAGCCGGCGGAGGAGCCCGCCCCGGACACCTCCGCGAATCCGGCCGCGGGCGCGGACGTGAAGCCGGCCGAGCCGCGGAAGGACGCCTCCCCCGAGGCTCCGTCCGCGGCACAGCCCGCCGCGCCGCCGACCACGCCGTTCCGGGCGACACCCCCGCAGGCGTCCCCGCAGAAGCCCGCAGAGGCTCCCTCGCAGACACCCGCACAGGTGGCCCCCCAGGCGCCCGCGCAGGCGCGCCCGGCAGCGTCTCAGGAGAGCAAGGCGCCCGCCAAGAGCGCCGGAGCGGCCCCCGGGACTTCCCGGGCCCCCAAGGCCGCCGCGACCCCCACGGGCCGCGCGGCGCGCGTGGGCGGGCTCCTGAGCAGCGCGCCCAAGTGGCTGCCCGCCCTGCTCACCGTCGAGGGGCTCATCCTGTACGTGCTCGCCCTGCGCGTGCCCCCCGGGCCGCTGCGCGGGGTCGATCCCGCCGACATCAACGGCCTCGGCCTGATCGCCGCCCTGCCCGCCAGCGCGTTCGCCGCGCTCCTCATCATGCTGGTGGCGTTCTTCGTCACGGTCGCCCAGTCGACCGACCGCAAGTTCCTGCTGCTGTTCCAGATCGCCACGCTCACGTTCGCCCTGCACGGCGCGGGCGCCCTGGTGGCCACCGAGCCGCGCTTCCCCACGGCCTACATCCACGCGGGCTTCGTCGACTTCATCGGCCGCACCGGTGAGACGGCGATCAGCATCGACGCCCGCATGGGCTGGCCGGGCTTCTTCGCGCTGTTCGCGTTCGTGACCAAGGCGGCCGGCATCACGGACATGACGCCGATCCTCATGTGGACGCCGCTGCTGTCCAACCTGCTCTACCTGCTGCCGTTCGTGCTCATCCTGCGCCAGGTGGTGGCGACCACGCGGGCGCGCTGGTTCGCGGCGCTGCTGTTCATCCTCGTGCAGTGGATCGGCCAGGACTACTTCTCGCCGCAGGGCTTCACGTTCGCGCTGTATCTGGCGTGGGTGGCGATCCTGCTGCGCTGGTTCGGGCGCGTCGAGCCGCGCACCAAGCCGGTGCCGGACAAGGGCCTGCGCAAGTGGCTGGGCCGCCTCGACGCGATGACGCCGGGCGAGATCGCCAACACCGGCATGTACCGCGCCGACAAGCTGCTCATGCTGACGCTGCTGCTGGCGCTGTTCTTCGCCTCGACGGCCTCGCACCAGATCACGCCGTTCATGATGCTCGGCGTGATCACCGCGTTCCTCATCTTCAAGCGGACGTCGCTGACGTGGGCGCTGCCGTTCTTCCTCGGCCTGGTCGTGCTGGCCTGGATCAGTTACCAGGCCGTCGGGTTCTGGGCCGGCCAGATCGACGCGATCTTCGGCGGCCTGGGCAAGATCTTCGACAACCTCCAGCGCAACACCGGCGACCGCATCGCGGGCAGCGACCCCGCGCACGCGCTGGTGCTGAAGGCCCGGCTCGGCATCCTGGTCGTGATCCTGTCACTGGCCGCCGTCGGTCTGCTGCGCCGGCTGCGGCGCGGGGTGTTCGACCGGGCGGCGCTGATCCTGCTGTGCGTGCCCGTGCTCGCGCTGGGCCTGCAGAGCTACGGCGGCGAGATCGGGCTGCGCATCTACATGTTCGCGCTGCCCGGCGCGTGCCTGCTGGCCTCGTACGCGTTCTTCCCGAACCTGCCGGCCGACAGCGCCGACGTGCGCGAGGAGACCGTGCCGATCCGCAAGCGCAACGTGCGCTTCAACCCCGAGCTGACCCGGAAGCTGTCGGTGCTGCTCGCGGCCGGGTTCGCGGTGCTGTTCGCGATGGCCTTCCTGGTGGCCCGCTACGGCAACGAGAAGTTCGAGCGGGTGACCACCGGCGAGGTCGCGGCCATGCACTACGTGTACGCGCACGACAAGCCGAGCGCCCGCGTGCTCTACCTGGTGCCCAAGGAGGGCCCGGAGGTCACACCCACGATGCCCTGGGGCGAGAAGGACGTGGAGCTGGTGAACTTCGCCGGCCAGGCCCTCGTCTACAAGGACCCCTCCAACATCACCGGCGCGCTGCAGAAACTCAAGGCGAGCGAGCGCAACACGTTCCTGGCGGTGACGCGCGGCCAGGTCAGCTACCTCCAGCTCAACGAGGGCTTCCCCGAGGGCTGGGGCGAGAAGTTCCGGGCCGCGCTCGACGCCTCGCCGGAGCTGAAGCGGGTGTACTCGAACGAGGACGCCGCGCTCTACACCTTGAAGAAGTTCGTCCGGGGCACGGAGATCCCCGATCCGCGGCCGTACAAGGGCCGCGGCGACCCCACGTCGCCGTGGACTCCCGTCGGCATCGGGGCGCTGGCTCTGACGTGGATGACGCTGTTCGCCTACGAGGTGATCCGGCTCCAGGGGCCCAAGCGGGCGCCGAGGGCGCGCAGGCTGCTGCTGTTCGTGGCGATACCGGCGTTCGTGATCGCGGTGGGCGTGATAGCAGAGCGCTTCATCTACATCGCGCTAAATAACTGAATTCACAGGAACCTCTCAGGTTTTGCGGGATGATGTTCCGTGATGACGGCACAACGGACAGACGGCGCCATGCAGGGCGCGAGGGCGTCGAGGATCACCTCGGTCGACGCCCTGCGCGGCTTTTCGCTCCTCGGCATCCTCCTGGTCAACATCGCCTTCCTGGCCTCCGGCTACCGGATGGCCGGGATGGCGGAGCCCGCGTTCCAGTCGTCGCTCGACTGGGGCGTGCGCTGGAGCGTGACACTGTTGTTGGAGAACAAGTTCTACCTGCTGTTCTCCTTCCTGTTCGGCTACAGCTTCACGCTTCAGCTCGACTCCGCGGTGCGCCGGCGCATGCCGTTCACGCCGATGTTCCTGAGACGCGTGGCGGGGCTGTTCCTGATCGGCATCGCGCACGCCGTGCTGCTGTTCCCGGGCGACATCCTCACGACGTACGCGGGTGTGGGGCTCGCGTTGCTGCTGCTGCGCAAGCTCTCGCCGAAGAGCGCGGTCATGCTGGCGGTCGTCCTGACGAGCCTGCTCGCGCTGGGCTTCGTGTTCCTGGCCGGGCTGGCGGCGCTCGGCCTGGACATGGCCGGCACGGTGTCCCACGGCGCCACTGAGGCGATCAAATCCGACCGGTCGCTGGCGGGCTCGGCCGTCGAGATCATCTCCGAGCACATGCGCAAGTTGTCGCTCATCGTCCTGCTGCGCCTGCTGTTCCAGGGACCGGCCGTGCTGGCCGCCGCGCTGATCGGCCTCGCGGTCGGCAAGATGCGCCTGCTGCGCGACCCGTCGGCGCACACCAAGGCCCTGGGGCGGCTGCAGTGGGTCGGCTTCACCGTCGGGCTCGCCGGAGCCGCCGTCTACACGCTGTCGGCGTGGACGGGAACGGTGCACAAGTTCCTCGGCGAGGCCCTGGACCTCGTCACCGCGCCGCTGCTGGCCGCCGCCTACGCCGCCACGTTCCTGCGCCTGCTGCCGCGCGTGCCGCGCCTGGGGGCCGTGCTGGCGGCGCCGGGCCGCATGGCGCTGTCCAACTACCTCGCCCAGTCACTGATCTGCGGCCTCATCTTCACCGGGTACGGCCTGGCTCTGGTGGACCAGGTCAGCCCGCCCATGGAGGTGCTGATCGCGCTGGGCATCTTCGCCGCGCAGGTGGTCTACAGCCGGTGGTGGCTGCGCGGGCACAGGTACGGCCCGGTGGAGTGGCTGCTGCGCTGGCTCACGTACTGGAACCGGCCGGGGGGGGCCCCGGGGGCCCCCCCCCCCCCCCCCCCCCCGCACGCCGGCCCGCGCGCCCCCCCCCGATGGAGGGGAGGGGGGGGGGGGGGCGACGTGGCGG
>NZ_JBFAIA010000054.1:0-45481 GCF_040654455.1 Nonomuraea sp. NPDC050691 | reverse complement strand
GCCATCGCGACATCGCTGATCGTCGCCCCGCAGCCCGCGTTGACCGGGGCCGCGGCGTGGCTGGCCCGCCTCGCCTCCCGCGCGGACCGTGCAGAGCGACCGCTCCGGAGCACCGGCCGCGCTCCGGGCCGTGGCCCGTGCGCGGGCCAGTAGCCTGGGCGCGCCGGCCTGCTCCGGCCGGACGGCGAGCGGCCCGGCCCGTGACGTGAACCCGTGACGTGAAGACGTGGAACGGCCTCCGGGCCGACGAGACAGACGACGGCCCCGAAGGCCGGCAAGGAGAAGAACCGCAGATGACGAGCCTGCTCGACCTGGCCCCCGTGATCCCCGTCGTGGTGATCGAGGATGTGGAGACCGCCGTGCCGATGGCGCGGGCGCTGGTGTCCGGCGGCCTGCCGGTCATCGAGGTGACGCTCCGTACGACCGTGGCGCTGGAGGCGATCGGCCGGATCGCCGCCGAGGTGCCCGGCGCCGTGGTGGGGGCGGGCACGGTGCGGACGGGCGCCGACGTCGAGGCGTCGATCAAGGCGGGCGCGTCGTTCCTGGTGTCGCCCGGCGCCACGCCGTCGCTGGTGGACGCGATGCTGGCGAGCGGCACGCCGTTCCTGGCCGGGGCGGCCACGGCGTCGGAGGTCATGGCGCTGGCCGAGCGGGGACTCAAAGAGCTGAAGTTCTTCCCCGCCGAGGCGGCGGGCGGCATGCCGTACCTGAAGTCGCTGGCGGGGCCGCTGCCGGACGTGCGGTTCTGCCCGACGGGCGGCATCCGGCCGGACACGGCGGCGGACTACCTCGCGCTGCCGAACGTCGGCTGCGTGGGCGGGACGTGGCTCACCCCGGCCGACGCGCTCGCGGCGGGCGACTGGGCCCGTGTGGAGGCCCTCGCCGCCGAGGCCGCGGCCCTGCGCTGACCCCGCGCCTCCCGCGCCGCCGCCCCTCTGTGGGCCCCTCCGTGGTGCCGGTCCTCCGGTCGTACGGATCCCCTCAGCCGTACAAGGCCGAGCGGGCCGGGTCGCCAACGAAGGGGCCCTTTTACCGTTAGAGTCTGGGGTGGAAAAGGGCATGCCGGGCGAAGGCCCGGCCGGTCGAGGCGACGGGATGACGACGGCGAGAGGACAGCGACGTTGGGGCTGCAGGGCCGCTCCGCGGGCACTCCGCTGACACCCGAGGACCCCCAGGCGATCGGCCCCTACGAGCTGTACGGCCGGCTGGGGTCGGGCGGGATGGGCACGGTCTACCTGGCCAGGGCCGCCGACGGCCCACGGGTGGCGCTCAAGGCGATCCGCCGCGACTACGCCGCCGACCCCGTCTACCGGGCGCGCTTCCACGAAGAGGTGTCCAACGCGCGCAAGGTCGCCTCGTTCTGCACCGCCCGGGTGCTCGACCACGGCGAGGACGGCGGCGTCCTCTACCTCGTCACCGAGTACATCGACGGCATCTCCCTCGAGGACCACCTGATCGAGCACGGGGCGCTGTCGCCGTCCGTGCTGCACTCGGCGGCCGTGGGCGTCGCGGCGGCGCTGACCGCCATCCACGCGGCGGGCCTCGTCCACCGCGACCTCAAGCCGGCGAACGTGATGCTGACGCTGGCCGGGCCCCGCGTGATCGACTTCGGGCTGGCCCGCTCGGCGCACCTGTCCTCCCGCCACACCAACGCCGGGATGGTCATGGGCACGCCGGGCTGGATCGCTCCGGAGCAGGTGTTCGAAGGGAAGACGAGCCCGGCGGGCGACGTGTTCGCGTGGGGGTCGCTGATCGCGTACGCGGGGCTCGGCGGGCACCCGTTCGGTGAGGGCGACGCGTACGTCATGGCCGCCCGTGCCCGCACCGCGCCGCCCGACCTGCGGGGGCTTCCCGCGCCGCTGGACCGGCTGGTGGCGGCGGCCATCCATCCCGACCCGGCGCGCCGCCCGGCGGCCCGGCAGTTGCTGCTGGAGCTGGTGGGGGCGGCGGACGAGCCGGCGGCGCAGCTCGCGGCGACGCGCCATCTGACGAACACCTGGGATCCGGCGGAGTTCCCGCCGCTGGCCGGCGCGCCCGCGAACGCTCCCGGCCACCCCGGCCCGCCGGTCCCCCCGCCCCCGGCACCCCAGGCACCTCCGGCCGCGGCCCCTCACGGGCCCTCGGCGGCGCCCCCGGGGATCCCTTCGGTCCCCGGACCTCCGGCGCATCCTTCCGCGGCGCCGCACGGGCACTCTGCGGCGCCCCCCGGATCACAGCCGGGGCCGCACGCGTCTCCCGTCGCGTCCCCTGGGCCTCAGCCCGGGCCGCACACGTCTTCCTCCATGCCTCCGGGACCTCAGCCCGGTCACGCGCCCGGGCCCCACGGCCCCGCCTCGCCGCCCGGTCACCCAGCGCCGCCGCGCCAGGGGGGACCCGGCTCCCACCAGGGGCCGCCCACCTCGGCGCCGTCCCACCAGGGGCCGCCCGCTCAGCCGGGCCCGGGTCCCGCCCCGTCCGCGGACGGCCCCTCCCTGACGGGCGTGCGCCTGCCTCCGGCCGGCCCGTCGGCGGACGGCCCGTCGCTCACGGGCGTCCCCCTGCCCTCGGGCGGCCCGCCGCCGCAGGGTTCCATGCCGCCCGGCGGCCCTCCGCGGCAGCCGCCTCACCACCACACCGGCCAGGGCCCTCTCCCGGGCCGGCCGTCCCCCGGCCCCCAAGGACCACCACCGCACGGCCCGTCGTCACACGGGCCGTCGTCACACGGGCCGGCGGCGCACGGGCGCACCGCGCAGGGCCCGTTGCCCGGCCAGGCTCCCTCGTCGCGGCTCACCGGTCAGGGGCTCACCGGTCAGGGGCTCACCGGTCAGGGGCTCACCGGTCAGCGGCCGCTGCCGCCCACCACGATGCCGCCGCCCGGAGGGGCGCGCCGTGCCACGTTCACCGGCTGCCTGACCGCCGTGGTGATCGCCGTGGTGCTGCTCGTCCTGCTGGTGGCGCTGGTCGCCTGGCTCAGCCGCTCTCCCGCCGCCGTCGGTGCGGAACAGCCGGCCCAGGACGGCAGGCTGCGGTTCGCGGTGACCGGCACCACATGTCCCAAGCCGGCCAAGTCCGCCGGGCGGCGCACCTGCACGGTGTCGGTGAAGGTGGACAACGTCGGCAAGGAGGGACGTGTCCTCTACCCGGGTCAGCAGAAGCTGTGCGACGAGGACGACGTCCCGCACGCGGGCACGCGGCTGCTCGACAAGGCGGGCAAGGAGATCACCCCGGTGCGCATCGGTCCGGGCCAGTCGTTCAGCGGGTCGCTGGTGTTCGAGCTGCCGAAGGGCGCCCGGCCGGCCGAGCTGGAGCTGCACGACTCCGGCCTGAGCCACGGCGTCCGCGTCGCCCTGGAGGACTGACCCCCGGGTCGCCCCTAAGGACCGACCTCGCGTCGCCCTGGAGGACTGCCCTCGGGGTCGGCCTTCAGAACCGACCTCGCGTCCGCCCTGCAGGGCCGCCCCGCGACAAACTCGGCCCCGTACCAGGCCGGGACGCCATGCCTGGACCGGTCCGGCGGCGTTCCCGAAGCAGGACGGGTCGTCAGGGGACGAGGACGAGCCGCCCGCGGAGGCCGCCCTCGGCCAGCCGGCGGTGAGCCTCCGCGACCTTCTCCAGCGGCAGCGTGTCCGCGACCCTGAGCGTCAGTTTCCCCTGTTCGACCAGCGTCACGAGGCCGGCCAGCCGCGCCCCGTCCGCGCTGATCCAGTGGGTGAACACGCGCGTCCCCCGCAGCGGCAGCGGTTCGCCGCCCGCCACCACGGCGGCGAAGGAGCCGCCGGTCCGCACCGCGTCGAGGGCCGCCGCGCCCGTCACGGCCGCGTCCAGCGCGCCGTGGACGCCGCCCGGCACCAGCACCCGCACGGCCTCCCCGAGCCGGGCCGTGCGGGGCACGAACAGCTCCGCGCCCAGCTCGCGGACCAGGGCCTCGTCCGCGGCCCCGGCCACCGCCACGACCCGCAGCCCCAGCGCCGCGGCGAGCTCGACGGCGTACCCGCCCACGGCCCCGGCCGCGCCCGTCACCAGCAGGGTCTCGCCGGGACGCAGGCCGAGCCGGTCGAGGGCCTGGGCGGCGGTCAGCCCGTTGAGCGGCAGCGTCGCCGCCTCCACCGCCCCCACTCCGGACGGCGCGCGGGTCACCGCGTCCGCGTCGAGCACGACCTGGTCGGCCTGCGTCCCGAGCGGTACGTCGAGCCGGTCGGACAGCCCCACCACCCGGTCGCCCGCCGCGAGCCCGGTGACGCCGGGGCCGGTCTCCTCGACGGTCCCCGCCACGTCCCAGCCGATGCCGATCAGGTCGCGGCCGGGCAGCAGCCCCGCCTCGGTCAGGGCGCCCGACCGGGTGGCCGCGTCCACCGGGTTGACGGCCGCCGCCTCGACCCTGATCCGCACCTGCCCCTCACCGACGGGCGGCACGGGCAGGTCGGCGATCTCCAGCACCTCCGGGCCGCCGAAGGCACGGATGGCGACAGCACGCATGGGTCTTCTCCCTCTCGTTCAGGTGGCGGCGCCCTCGCGCCGCTTCTCACCGTAGGAGAGGTACTCTCCACCAGGAAGTACGCACCTGGGAGTGCGTAACAGACGTACGCGACCGTCATCACCTGCCGCCAGGACCCGCTCCCTCCGGACCCCGGTGCGGGTCGGCAGCGCCGGGGCCGCACGCCGCCTCTTGCGCCACTCTCTGCGGGAAGTCGGTACTCTCTCGCGGGAAGTAACGTGCGGAGAGGAGACCTCATGACCACCCGTACGGCCGCCGAGCGGCGCGAGGAGGCCCGCGCCGCCTACGACGCCTACCTGCTGGAGTGCCCGGCCCGGCAGCTCCTCGACCGGATCAGCGACAAGTGGGTCAGCCTGCTGCTCAACGCGCTGGCCGGCGGCCCGCGCCGCTACAGCGACCTCTCGCGCACGGTCGCCGGGGTCAGCCAGAAGATGCTCACCCAGACGCTGCGCACACTGGAGCGCGACGGGCTGGTCTCGCGCTCGGTCACCCCGTCGGTACCGGTGCGGGTGGACTACGAGCTGACCCCGCTGGGGCGCAGCCTGCTGCCGGTCATGCGGGCGATCAAGCAGTGGGCCGAGACCAACATCGAGCAGGTCATCGCCGCCCGCGAAACCTACGACGCGCGCTAGCGCTCCGGCCGCAGACGTTCGCCCGGGCCGGGGCATGGCGTGGTCCGGTAGCGTCAAGGCCGTGGAGACGACACATCGGCCCGCCGTGCGGGTGATCTGCCTGGATGCCGCCCAGCGCCTGCTCCTTCTCCACTGGCGTGATCCGTTCGACGGTGTGATGCTCTGGGAGCCGCCTGGTGGCGGCATCGAGCCGGGCGAGACACCGCTGATCGCCGCTCGGCGGGAACTGGCGGAGGAGACCGGCCTGGACCCCGCCGCGGTCCGTGACGGGTCTGTGGCGGTCGAGCGTGACGTTCGGTGGAACGGGAAGCGGTATGTCGGGCGGGAGGATTTCTTCGTGGCCCATTTCGCCGAGGAGCGGCCGACGCTGAGTCCGACCGGCCTCCTGCCCGACGAGCAGGTCAATCTGCACGAACACGCCTGGGTCGCGTGGTCCGACCTGCACACGTTGGCGGATCGGGTCGAGCCGCCGACATTGATGTCCGTTCTCGCCGCCCTGGTACCGGACGGTCCTTGGCGCGACCTGGCGCGCTGACCGGGAGCCGATCGAGCGCTTTCTCGGCGTTGCGCCCGCCACCTGGGGGCGGCCACGCCCCGGCAGGAGACGATCACAACGGGTGGCCCTTGTGCGTACACTTCGTCAAGTACGTGCTTGACGAAGTTGGCGGAGGTGTCATGATGGATCCACGGGAGGGCGAGTTCGTCGACCGGATGGGGCTGGTCATGGAGCGCTTCGGGGGCACCCGCACGATGGGCCGCATGTACGCGTGGCTGATGATCTGCGACCCGGCGCACCAGTCGCTCACCGAGCTGGCCGCGCGCCTCGGGGTGAGCAAGACGGCCGTCAGCACGGTCGCCAGGCAGCTCGAGACGAGCGGCATGGTCGAGAGAGTTCCCACGGCGAGCCGCGAGCACCGCTACCAGATCGCCACCGGCGGCTGGGAGCACGTCCTCAAGGTCCAGCTGGCCGGGGTGCGGCTGGCGGTCGAGGCGCTCGACCTCGGGCTGGCGGCCGTCGGTGGTGACCGGCCCGGGCAGCGGGCGCGGCTGGAGGAGACCCGCGAGTTCTTCGCCTGGACCGAGCGCGACGCGGAGGACATGCTCCGGCGCTGGCGCGACTCCCGCGAGGGTCCGGATCAATGATGAGCGGAGCGACGGATGAACGGGGCGAAGATCGCCTCAAGGGGCGTCGCTGCGGCTGACCGGCCACTTCTCCGCGGGCGGCGAGCTCGTCTTCGACATGCCGGCCCCCTGGACGACCCGCATGGCCAACGCGTTGCGCCGGGCTCCCGGCGACGCGCGGGAGATCGAGCGGTGGAATCCCCGCCTCAGGTGCGCCGAGGAGGCGCCCTTCACCCCACACCACCGCAGGATGCCGGTACGGCGCCACCGCGCCCTCCACCGGCTCATGCACGCCGTGCCCGCGCTGCGGAACCTGCACCGGGAGTTCCGGTTCACGTTCTGACGGGCTCCATCTTTCGGGAACCGGAAAAGGAGAGGCGATGACCGACATCGTCGAACGGTACGACATCCCCGAGCAGCACTTCTGGCTGCGCGGAACGCGATCGGGCCCGCCGGTGGAGTACGACTCGGCCACCGGCATGTGGAACGTCTACGGCTACCCGGAGGCCCAGCAGATCCTCGGCGACCCCGCGACGTTCTCCTCCGACACCATGCGCGTGATCCCCAAGGGCATGATCCCCGAGGGCGAGTTCTCGATGGAGGGGTTCATCACCCAGATCGACCCCCCGGATCACGGCAAGCTGCGCAAGCTGGTCAGCAGCGCCTTCACCCGCAAGGTGGTCGCCGACCTGGAGCCGAGGATCGCCGCCCTCACCCACGAGCTGCTCGACGCGGCGCGCGAGCGCGGCCGGCTGGAGCTGGTGACCGACCTGGCCTACCCGCTTCCGGTCATCGTGATCGCCGAGCTGCTGGGGGTGCCCGCCAGTGATCGCGCCCTGTTCAAGCAGTGGGCGGACGCGCTGTTCCAGCGGGACGCCAAGATCTCGCTCAACGAGCCGGCCGAGGGGCAGAACGCCGACATCCAGGCCACGCTGAAGCCGTGGAAGGAGATGACCGCCTACCTCGCCGGCCACGCCGCGGAGCGCAAGCGGCAGCCGCGGGCCGACCTGCTCACCCGGCTGGTCGAGGCCGAGGTGGACGGAGAGCGCCTGCCCGACCAGCAGGTGGTCAACTTCGCGATCGTGCTGCTGATCGCCGGGCACATCACCACGACGATGCTGCTCGGCAACACGGTGCTCTGCCTGGACGCCTTCCCCGAGCAGCAGGAGAAGGTGCTGGCCGACCGCACCCTGGTGCCGGCCGCCATCGAGGAGTCGCTGCGCCTGTTCACCCCGTTCGCCGCGCTCGGCCGCTCCACCGCCCGCGAGGCCGAGCTGGACGGCGTGACCATCCCGGCCGACAAGCTGGTCATGGTCTGGCTCGGGGCGGCCAACCGGGATCCGCGGCAGTTCACCGACCCCGGCGCCTTCGACCCGGGCCGCGACCCCAACCCGCACCTGGCCTTCGGCCGCGGCATCCACTTCTGCCTGGGCGCTCCCCTGGCCCGGCTGGAGGGACGGGTCGCCCTGAACATCCTGCTCGACCGGTTCGGCCCGCTGCGCACGGATCCGGGGGACCCGGTGACGTTCATGCCCGCGCCCACCATGACGGGGGTCCGCCGCCTCAGCCTCGCCTGAGCCGTACCGTCAGGCGGCCGGCCGTCAGGCGCCCGCCGCGATCCGGTCGTGGCGGGCGAGCAGGGCGGCCTCGGTGATGGGCGCCTCGTGGGTGCCGGGCACCGTGCAGGCGTGGGCTCCGGCCAGTGAGCCGAGGCGTACGCACTCCTCCAGCGGCCGTCCGCGCAGCCGGCCGTACAGGAAGCCGGAGACGAACGCGTCGCCGGCGCCGTTGGTGTCGGCGACCGGCCCGGGCAGCGGGGCGGCGGGGAAGGCGCGCAGGTCGCCGCCGCGCGGCAGCACGAGGCAGCCCTCGGCGCCGCGCGTGCAGACGACCGCCTCCGCGCGGCCCCGGTCGAGGATGTGGCGCATGACCCGCTCGGGCGACTCCAGCGCGGCGGCCGACAGGAACACGAGGCCGGAGCGGTAGGCGAAGTCGCGGTGGTGGTCGTTGACGCCGTCCCAGTCGTGCAGGTCGGTGGAGGTCGGGATGCCGTCGAGGTCGTCGTACACGTCTCGGCAGTAGCCGGTGATCGAGACGTGCGCGTGGCGGGCGCGCACGCCGGCGTACAGCTCGCGCGGCAGGCGCTCGCCCGGCGTGTCGCGCGGGTCGTGCAGCGACGTGCGGCGGCCGTCAGGCCCGACGAGCAGGACGCTGCGCCGGTTGCCGGCCGCGGCCCGGCCCCACCGGGCGTCGACGCCGCTCAGCGCCTCGCGGACGATCGCGCCCTGCGGGTCGTCGCCGACGAGGTCGGCGAAGGCCACCGACAGGCCGAGCGCGGCGCAGCCGAGCGCCACCCCGGCGCCGGTGTTGCCGACGCGCTCCTGGATGGGCGGCACGCCGTACGTGTCGGCGTACGGCAGGGGCAGTTCGGGGACGTGGACGGTGACGTCGACGCCGGAGCCGCCCAGCACGAGCACGTCATGAACCATCTGCGGGACCTCCTCGGTCCCGCCCGGCGGCGGGACTCCTCACCGGTTGACCAGGGGACCCGAGCCGGTGGAGCCGCGCACCACCAGCTCGGGACGGAAGATCAGCTCGACGTGCTTGGCCGGCGCGCCGTTCACCTCTTCGAGCAGCGTCTGCACGGCCGCGGAGGCCATCGCGCCGATGGGCTTGCGCACGGTGGTGAGCGGCGGGTCGGTGAACGCGATGAGCGGCGAGTCGTCGAACCCGACCACCGACACCTCGCCCGGCACGGCCAGCCCCTTCTCGCGGCAGGCGCGGATCGCGCCGAGGGCCATGAGGTCGCTGGCGCACACGATGCCGGTGCAGCCGCGCGCGAGGAGCTGGGTGGCCGCGGCCTGCCCTCCCTCGACGGAGAACAGCGAGTCGGCGATGAGGTCGTCGACGCCGGTCGCGCCGAGGAGCTGGGCCATGGCCTGGCGGTAGCCCTCGATCTTGCGGATCACGGGCACGAACCGGCGCGGCCCGAGGGCCAGCCCGATCCGCTCGTGCCCGAGGTCGACGAGGTGCTGCACGGCCAGGCGCGCGGCCAGCCGGTCGTCGGGCGAGATGAACGGGGCCTCGATGCGCTCGCTGTAGCCGTCGACCAGCACGATCGGCAGGCCCCGGTCGGTGAGCCGGGTGTAGCGGTCCATGCGGGCGGTGGTGTCGGCGTGCAGCCCGGACACGAACACGATGCCGCTCACGCCCCGGTCGACCAGCAGCTCGGTGAACTCGTCCTCGGGCGCCCCGCCGGGCAGCTGCGTGCACAGCACGGGCGTGTAGCCGTGCTGTGTGAGCGCCTTCTCCACGGCCTGGGCGAACGCGGGGAAGATGGGGTTGTCCAGCTCGGGCGTGACCAGGCCGACCAGGCCGTTGCTGCGCTGCCGCAGCCGGGGCGGGCGCTCGTAACCCATGAGGTCGAGCGCGGTCATCACGGCCTGGCGGGTGGCGGCCGAGACGCCCGGCTTGCCGTTGAGCACCCGGCTGACCGTGGCCTCGCTCACGCCGGCCTGGGCGGCGATGTCGGCGAGGCGGGCGTGACCGTTCATGGCAGCCACTTTACCTCCGGTTACCCCTCACCTTGAAAGGCTTGCCGCAAATTTCCGCAAGCACTTCCAGACTTTCCCTCTTTCAGTTCGGGAAATAGGGGCTCCAGGTGGTCGCGGACCGAAACACAGCCCGAAATCACGATTGTGAGAGATCTTTGATGCCAAGGGTGGACATCAGAGTTAAGGCGCGATGTACTACCTCTTCTATCAGCCCCGTCACAGGTGACACGTGCGCAAGGTGTGGGCCCAATGAGCTCGGTCGTTCTCGACAAAGTGACCAAGGTTTACCCCGGTGACCACCTGGCGGTGGACCGATTGAGCTTGCGGGCCGAAAACGGTGAGTTCCTGGTCCTGCTCGGGCCTTCCGGGTGCGGAAAGTCCACGTTGTTACGCATGATCGCGGGACTTGAGGAGATCACCGAGGGCGACCTGTGGCTCGACGGCCAGATCGCCAACCACCTCGTCCCCCGCGAGCGCGACGTGGCCATGGTGTTCCAGAACGGCGCCCTGTACCCCCACCGCACGGTCCGCGGCAACATCTCGTTCCCCCTGGAGATCGCCAAGGCCGACCCGGAGCTCGTCCGCAAGCGTGTCACCGAGCTGTCCCAGGCGCTGCACATCGACGAGACCCTCGACCGCCGCCCCGGCACCCTGTCCGGCGGCCAGCGCCAGCGGGTCGCCATGGGCCGGGCCATCGTCCGCCAGCCCAAGCTGTTCCTCATGGACGAGCCCCTGTCGAACCTCGACGCGGGCATGCGCACCGAACTGCGCATGGAGATCTCGGCGCTGGTCAGGTCGCTCGGCGTCACCACCATCTACGTCACCCACGACCAGATCGAGGCGCTGACGCTGGCCGACCGCATCGCCATCATGAACCGCGGGGTCCTGCAGGACGTCGGCACCCCCTCGCAGATCTACAACGACCCGGCGACGGCGTTCGTCGCGGCGTTCCTCAACTCCCAGCAGCTCAACCTGCTCGCCGCGACCGTGCGAACCCCGCAGAACCAGTACGTCATGCTCGACTTCGGGCCGCACCGGCTGATCATCCCTTGGAGCGATCCCCGGGCGTACGCCATCTCCCAGCACACCGGCGGCCAGGTGCTGGTCGGCATGCGCCCCGACGGCCTCGCGCCCGTGCCCGAGTCGTACGACGGGCCGTCGTTCTTCGGGCGGGTGCGGGCGCTGGAGTACCACGGCCACGAGTGGCTCGCCTACATCGAGTGCGGCGTCCCCGCCGTGCCCGTGCCCGAGCCGCCGGACCCGAGGGCGCGCGCGAACGGCCGCCAGAACGCCTCCGGCCGGATCGGCGCGTTCGTCAAGCGGATGTTCGGGCACGAGGAGGAACGCCAGGAGCAGGAGCAGGCCGGGCAGCACCCCGGCAGCGGCGTCCACCGGCGCGCCGACCTCATCGTCCGCCTCGGCGGCCGTCCGGCCTGGCGCGCGGGCGACGCCGCCAAGGTCGGCGTGGACACCTCCCGCCTGATGATCTTCACGTTGGACGGCGCCCGCATCGACCCTCCCCGCCGCTGACGACCCGGTGGAGCCGCGAATGCCGCCGTGGAAGGCCCTGGAAGGGGCGCGCGTGCTCGACCTCGCGCAGCCGATGCGCAGGGGCATGCCGCAGTCCCCGAACCACCCGCCGTTCCGGATGACGCTGGAGCGCCGGCACGGCGACCTCGTACGACCCGGGGGCGGCTCGGCCGCCAACGAGATCATCGTGACGGGCGGCCACGTCGGTACCCACGTGGACGCGCTCGCGCACGTCTCCCAGGACGGCCTGCTGCACGGCGGGCGGCCCGCGGCCGAGGTCATGACCCACGAGGGGTTCGCCGAGCTGGGCATCGACGCGTTCGAGCCGTACGTGGGGCGGTGCGTGCTGCTCGACGTGGCCGCGGCGCACGGGGTGGCGGCGCTGCCGCCCGGGTACGAGGTCACGGTGGACGACCTGGAGCGCGCGGCGGCCGGGCTGGAGATCCGCCCGGGGGACGCCGTCCTGGTCGGCACGGGCTGGTCACGGCACTGGCCCACGGGCCCCGGCGCACCGGACGTGGACTACACAGGGGCGCGCGGCGGCGCCCCGGGGCCGGGGGTCGACGCGGCGCGCTGGCTGGCCGCGCGCCGGCCGCGAGTGGTCGGCGGCGAGACCATCGCCTTCGAGCACGTGCCGCCGGGCCGCGGCCACGCCACGCTCCCGGTCCACCGGATCATGCTGGTGGAGTCGGGCGTCAACATCGTGGAGACCATGCGGCTGGACGAGCTGCTGGACTCGGGGGCGCGCGAGTTCCTGCTCGTGCTGAACCCGTTGCCGATCGCGGGGGCCACCGGAGCGCCGGTCCGGCCGCTCGCCGTCCTCGGCCCGCCGCAGAGCCTCGGCCCGCCGGAAAGCGCGAGCTCGTCCGAGAGCTCCGGCTCGTCCGAGACCTGATGTCCGGCCGGGAGGCGGTGCGGTGACGACGTACGTGGAGCGGCTGGCGGCCTTCGCGGCGCACTGCCGGGACCGGGGCGTGCCGGACGCGGTGCGCGCCGACGTGACGGGGCGGGTGCTGGACGTGCTGGGCAACTGCCTGGCCGCGTACGCCGACCCGGCGGCCGACGCGGGACCGGCGGTCCTGCGGGCGGCGCGCCGGTGGAGCGGCGCCGGGGAGGCGACCGTGATCGGCGCCGGCGACCGGCTGCCGGCGCCGTCGGCGGCGCTGGTCAACGGCACGCTGGCGCACGCCCTCGACTACGACGACACGCACCTGCCGTCGGTGCAGCACCCGAGCGCGTCCGTGGTGCCGGCCGCGCTGGCCGCCGCCGAGGCGGCGGGCGCGAGCGGCTCCGAGCTGGTCGACGCCGTGGCCGCCGGGATCGAGGTGTGCGCGCGCCTCGGCATGGCGTCGTACCTGCCGGAGACCCGCACCTCGCTGTTCTTCGAACGGGGCCAGCACGCCACGTCGATCTGCGGCACGCTGGGGGCGGCCGTGGCCGCCGGGCTGCTGTTCGGGCTGACGGAGGAGGGCGTGGCGCACGCGGCCGGGGTGGCGGCCAGCATGGGGTCCGGGCTCATCGAGGCCAACCGGACGGGCGGCACGGTCAAACGCGTCCACTGCGGGTGGGCGGCGCACGCCGGGGTGTCGGCCGCCGTGCTCGCGCTCGAAGGCGTGACGGGGCCGCCGACCGTGCTGGAGGGACGGTTCGGGTTCTTCCGGGCCTGGCTGGACGGCCGGTACGACGCCGAGGCGCTGCTGTCGGGCCTCGGCGAGCGGTGGGAGCTGCCGCGCACGGTGTACAAGCCGTATCCGGCCAACCATTTCACCCATCCGGCCGTGGACTGCGCGCTGGCGCTGCGGGCCGGCGGGCTGGCGCCGGAGAGCGTGGCCGAGGCCGAACTGGGGGTGGCGGCACCGGTGCTGGCCACCATCGCCGAGCCGCCGGAGGACAAGGCCCGGCCCCGCTCGCCGTACCACGCGAAGTTCTCCGGCCCGTACGTGGTGGCGGCGGCGCTGCTCGGCGGCGGCGGGCTCGGGCTGGACCTCGACGACTTCGCCGCCCTCGACCAGGACGCGCTCGCGCTGGCGGCGCGCGTGCGGTGCGTGGCGGACGAGCGGGCCTCGGAGCTGTTCCCGCAGGCGTTCGCGGCGGTGCTCCGGGTACGGCTGCGCGACGGCTCCACGCGGGAGCACCGGGTGGACTCCTCACGGGGCGGGCCGGAACGGCCGCTGACGCGGGAGGAGCTGGAGGTCAAGTTCCGCTCGAACGCGGGACGGGCGCTGCGGCTGGAGGCGGTGGAGGAACTGCTGGCGGCGGCCCGCGCCCTCCCGTCGGCCCCGTCCGCCCCCGCCCTCCTGCGCCTCACAACCGCCGAGTGAGACTTCGCCTCCTGCGCGTCGCCACCGCCGAGTGCGGCTTTCCCCGCTGCTCGTCCGACGGGCGCGGCTCAGGGGGCTCGTCCGCCGGGCGCGGCTGAGGGGGCAGGAACGGGTCACGTCTCGCCGACGGCCGGCCCCGCGACGACCGGCGCCATGCCGAGCGCGCGGACGAACCCGGACACGCCCATCCCTTCAGTGATCAACCGAGCACTGCCGATGGTTCATCCGTCCGGCGTGGCTCAGCGTTACCGCCCGACCACCCGGCGAACAGGGACGCCGGCTGATAATCTCGCGCCGCGCGTTCCGGAACCACAGCCCAGCGGTGATCGTTTGCCGATCGACGTCAGTCATCGGTCTGATCGACAGGAGTGCAACCCGTGGTCTTCAAACGCATGCTCGGCGCTCTCGGCGTGGGCGCGCCCTCGGTGGACACCGTCCTCGCGACGCCGCTCGTCCGGCCGGGCGGTGCGCTGAGCGGCGAGGTACGCCTCGCCGGCGGCGACTTCGACGCCGACATCGAGCACGTCACGCTCGGTCTGGTCGCCGGCGTCGAGATCGAGGGCGGCGAAGGCGAGGCCAGTGGCCTCGCGGAGTTCTCCCGCGTCCAGGTGTCCGGCCCGTTCCGGCTGGCGGAGAAGGAGCAGCGGGTGATCCCGTTCCAGATCCCGCTGCCGTGGGAGACGCCGCTCAACGAGGTCGAGGGGCAGCCCCTGGCCGGCATGGCCGTCGGCGTGCGCACCGAGCTGGCCATCGCCAAGGCCGTCGACAAGGGCGACCTCGACCCGGTCTCGGTCGAGCCGCTGCCGTCGCAGCTGCGGGTGCTGCGGGCGTTCCTGGAGCTGGGCTTCCAGTTCCGGTCCGCGGACGTGGAGGTCGGGCAGATCTACGGGGTGCGGCAGGAGCTGCCGTTCTACCAGGAGATCGAGTTCTACCCGCCGCCCCGGCACGCCGGTCAGGTCGGCGAGGTGGAGCTGACGTTCGTCGCCGACCCGCACGGGCTGGAGGTGATCCTGGAGGCGGACAAGCGCAGCGGCCGGTTCGGCGGTTCGAGCGACGCGATCGGCCGTTTCCGCGTGAGCCACGACGAGGCGCCGGCCATGGACTGGGCGGGCGAGATCGACCGCTGGCTCGGCGGCCTGGCGCAGTACGGCGGCCATGGTTACGGGCGTGGCGGCCACGTCGCCGGCCACGGCGGCCACCACGGCGGTCACCATGGTGGTCACCACGGCGGCGGTGCGGGGCTCGGCGCGGTGGCTGCGGCGGGCGCGGCCGGCCTCGCCGGCGGCTACCTCGCGGGCGAGGCGATCGAGGAGGTCTTCGAGAGCGACGACGAGGGCGGCGACGACTGGTGACGCCGCTCGGCCGCCCGCTCGGCTCCAGGGCCTCAGTCGGGGCGGGTCGTCCAGCGAGAGCCGTCAGGGGTGTCCTCGACCTGGACGCCGCCCCGGCTCATCGCGTCCCGGAGCGCGTCGGCGTCGGCGTAGCGGCCGGCCCGGCGCAGCTCGTCGCGCAGCGCCAGCAGGGGTCCGGCGAGGCGGCGCACCCCGGCGTCCGAGGACGCCTCGCCCAGCCGCGCGATGAGCAGCCGCATGAGGTCGCGGGCCTGCTCGACGCCGCCTTCGTCCTCCTCGGTGTCGGCCGACCACCTGACCAGCTCGGCCTCCAGGTCGAGGACGGCGCGGGCGGCGGCCGGCGGGTCGCCCCCGGCCACCGCCTCCTGGAAGCGGCACGCGCAGGCGCGGATCGTCTCCTCCAGCGTCACCTGGCGAGCCCTCTCGGCCGGGGGCGGTAACGGCGGCGCGGTGACCGCGCCGCCCCCCTCGGTGAGTCCGCGCAGTTCCCCCAGGGTGAGCCGGCTGCCCGCGGGCAGCACCGCCCGCGTGCCGGGCCGGCGGATCGTCAGGCCGCCGCGGCCGGCCACCTCCACCTCCTCGGCGCCGAGGTCCACGAGGACGGCGGTGTGCTCGTCGAGGCCGAGGACGGCGGTGCCCGGCGGCAGCTCCCGCTCCATGCGCGACAGCCGCCGCTCCCCCAGGTAGCAGTAGCGGGTGTCGTGGGTGCCGCCTTCGGCGTTGTCGAAGTGGGGGATCACGACGACCCGCAGCCCGAGCGGCTCCAGCAGGTCGAGCCCCGGCCGCCAGTGCGGCTCCGCGCCCACCTTGTAGATCTCGTACACCGGCGCCGTCGCCACTCCGGCGGTGCAGGCCGCCGCCGAGGCGAGGACCGTGGCCCCCTGCCGGGCCCGGACGCGGGCCCGCAGGTCGCCGCCCACCGGGCCCTCGCTCCAGCGCTCCAGCGCGTACGTGGGACTGCCCGGCCCCGAGAACACCCAGTCGGCGCCCGCGACGCCGTCGGCCACCCGCACCTGGAGGCCGACGCTGCGCGCGAAGTAGCGGCGGGCGCGGGCGCTGATGTCGGCCCGGTTCTCCTGGAAGGCGTACGGCGTGTCGAGGAGGACGGCCCGCGCGCCCGCCGGCAGCCGGCGTGCCACGGAGCGGTGGACCTCCACCATGGTGGGGCTCGTCTCGCCCGATCCCATCAGCACCAGCATCCCGGGCATCGGCCTGCCGCCTCTCTCTCGCGCCCCAGCGCTCCACCAGCACCTGCGTTCATAACGCACTTGCACACCATTGGCAGTAAGTTGGTGGCGGTGACGGGAAGACACGTGGTCTCGGTTGAGACGCTCATGCTACGGGCGGACGCCGGCGGACGCTGGGCCTACCGGCGCGTCTCGACCGTCCCGGCCCCGGGAGAGACGCCCGACGAGGCTGCCCGGCGCGTCAGCGGGGTCGCGGCCGGTGACCGGGGCACGGTCGTCCACTCCACGAGCTGGCGTTACCTGCCGAAGGGCGAGGTGGTGCTCACGTACGCCGTGTGCCCCGATCCGGCGCCGTGGCTGCCGGCGACCATGCTGGCCGGGCCGCCGGAGCTCGAGATCGCGCGGGGGGCCGCCCCCGCCACGCCCGCGCCGGAACGGGTCGAGGTCGAGCACGTCGCCGCGCACGCGGTGCGGCATCTGGCGTTCCTGATGGACGGCGACCCGGTCGTGCGCGCGGCGCTCCTGCCGTACCCGGAGATCGCCGCCGCCCTGACCTCGGGTCCCGGTCTCGAGCCGGCGGGCGCGGCGCCCGGGGAGCCGGCGCGGTACGTCAGCTCGTGACGAGGCGGGCCGCGCGGCGGCCGAGGCGCTGCATCGGCCGCTCCACGAACCGGTACGCCAGGGCACTGACCAGCATCACCAGCGCCAGCGCGGCGACCGCCATGGACAACTGCAACGGCAACGGCGCACGCCGCAGATCCCCTGTGACCTCGACGAAGTACTTCAGCAGCGGATGGTGCACCAGGTAGAGCGAGTAGCTGATCAGCCCGAGCCAGGTGAGCACCCGCGGCAGGCGGCGCCCGCGCAGCGCCATCGCGCCCGCGAACGTGACCGCGGCCAGCGCGACCGTGGTGATCCACACGTCCGGCTGGACCCACCACCATCCCGACCCGATCGCCCCCACCGGCGCCGCGGCCACCAGCGCGCCGGTGACCGCCACGGGCCACAAGGGGGCGGTGCCGCGCTCCCAGCGGTGGACGGCGGTGCCCGCGAACATCACGCCGAGCACCGCGACCCCGAGCCACGGCACCCGGCCGCCCAGCACCGGCAACGCCAGCGCCATCACACCCAGCAGGCAGGCGCCGACCGTGCGGAACCGGCCCGAGACGACGGCGGCGAGCCCGGCGGCGAACACGGCGCCCGAGGCGTACGCGAGCCAGCCGTCCGTCACCACCGCCCCCGCGAGCGCCAGCCCGACGACGACCGAGAGGCCGGCGAACACCACGCTCAGCGCCCCGCTGCGCTCGTGCGCCCGCATCACGAACAGCGCGGTCACGAGCAGGTAGAAGACCATCTCGTACGACAGCGTCCACATCGTGTCGGCGACGCCGCCCACGCCGACGACGTCGAGCAGCATGGTCGCGTGCGCCGCCACCGCCGACCCGTCGCGCGGCACCTCCTCGCGCACCGGCACCCACCAGGCCAGGCCGATCACCAGCGCGGCGACGGCCAGGTACAGCGGGTAGAGGCGGAAGGCCCGGCTGACCAAGAAGCGGCGCAGGTCGCCGTGCCGCTCCAGCGAGGCCGGGATGATGTAGCCGCTGACGAGGAAGAACACGAGGATGCCGTAGACGCCGAGGCTGAACCAGTACGGGCGCAGCGACGGCAGGAACCACGGGAGCATGTGTTCGGCGACCACGGCCATCGCGCCGACGCCGCGCAGCGCGTCCAGCCAGGCCAGCCTGCGCTCCCCGCCCGGGACGGCCGGAGGCGCGGGACGGGGGCCGGACGGAAGAGTGGGCGCTGAGGACACCCGGCCCAACCTACCCGGAGCGCCTCAGGTGATGCGATGCGTATGCAGAGGGGCGTGGTGGTCGACGTCCGCGGGGCCGTGGGGGTCGGTGTGGACCGTGGCGGCGCGCAGCCGCGGCACGTCGTGGATGAGCCGGTGCTCCGCCTCGACGGCCAGCGCGTGTGCCCGCACCAGCGTCAGGTCGTGGTCCAGGAGGATGTCCACCTCGGCGTGCAGCGCGTGCCCGATCCAGCGCATCCGGACCGAGCCGACCTCGCGCACCCCCTCGACGGTCCTCAGGACGGCCTCGGCCTGATCCACGAGGGCGGGGTCGACGGCGTCCATGAGCCGGTGGTAGATCTCCCGGGCGGCGTCGCGCAGCACGAAGCAGATGGCGGCGGTGATGAGCAGGCCGACGACCGGGTCGGCGATCGGGAAGCCCAGCGCGGAGCCGCCCGCGCCGAGCAGCACCGCCAGCGACGTGAACCCGTCGCTCCTGGCGTGCAGGCCGTCGGCCACCAGGGCGGCGGAGCCGATCTCCCTGCCCACCTTGATCCGGTAGCGGGCGACCCACTCGTTGCCGAGGAATCCCGCCACGCCGGCGGCGGCGACCCATCCGGCCGCCCGCAGGTCCTGCGGCTCGGCCAGCCGCCGGATCGCCTCGTACCCGGCCACCGCGGCCGAGGCGGCGATGACGACGACGATGGCGATGCCGGCGAGGTCCTCCGCTCGGCCGTACCCGTAGGTGAAGCGGCGGGTGGCGGCGCGGCGGCCGAGTGAGAACGCGATGGCCAGCGGCACGGCGGTGAGCGCGTCGGCCACGTTGTGCAGGGTGTCGCCGAGCAGGGCGACCGAGCCGGACATCGCGACGATGACGGCCTGGACGGCGGCGGTGGCCATGAGCACGGCGAACGAGACGGCCAGCACCCGCAGCCCGCGGCTGCTGCCCTCCAGGGCGGCGTCGGTCTTGTCGGCGCTGTCGTGGCTGTGCGGGGCGGCGGCGTGCCACAGGCGCGACAGCGCGCGCCGCACCGTCCCCCCACCGGAGGCGTGCCCGTGACCGTGACCGTGCCCGTGACCGTGTCGGTGCCCGTCTTGGTGCCCGTCTTGGTGCCCGTCTTGGTGCCCGTGTCCGGACATGGCCCTCCTCCTACCAGCCGATCCGGCCCTTGCCCGCGACGAGGGCACGGGCGATGACCAGCCGCTGCACGTCGTTCGTGCCCTCGCCGATGGCCATCAGCGGCGCGTCCCGGTAGAGCCGCTCCACCACGAACTCCTGGGAGTAGCCGTAGCCGCCGTGGATCCGCATCGCCTCCAGCGACGCCTTCAGCGCCACCTCGGAGGCGAAGTACTTGGCCATGCCCGCCTCCATGTCGATCCGGCCGCCGCCGTCGGCCCGGGAGGCGGCCCAGTAGGTGAGCAGGCGGGCCGCCTGGATCTCGGTGGCCAGGTCGGCGAGCTTGAGCTGGATGGCCTGGAAGTCCGCGATCGGCTGCCCGAACGCGGTGCGCTCGCGCGCGTACGCGAGGGCGGCGTCGTAGGCGGCCTGGGCGACGCCGACCGCGCGGGCGGCGATGTTGACCCGGCCCGTCTCCAGCCCGCCGAGCACCTGCTGCATGCCGCGCCCCTCGACCCCGCCGAGCAGCGCCGAGTCCGGCACGCGTACGCCGTCGAGCACGACCTCGCACGTCTCGGTGCCCTTGTAGCCCAGTTTGGGCAGGTCGCGGCTGACCGTGAAGCCCTCGGCCGACGGGTCGACGAGCAGCACGGACATGCCCTTGTGGGCCGGCTCGGTGACGGCCGTCTTGACGAGCACGGGCAGCGGGTCGGCGTGGCGGGCGTTGGTGATCCACGTCTTGGTGCCGGTGACGACGTAGTGGTCGCCGTCGCGTACGGCCCGCGTCCGGATGCCCTGGAGGTCGGTGCCCGCGGCGGGCTCGGTGAGCGCGATGCCGGTGCGGCGGGCGCCGGAGGCGAGGTCGGGCAGGTGGAGGCGTTTCTGCTCGTCGGTGCCGTGGCGGGCGATCATCCAGCAGGCGATCGAGTGGGAGCCCAGGATGCCCGCGACGCCCATCCAGCCGCGCGCGATCTCCTCGAAGACGAGCGCGAAGGACACCATGTCGGCGCCCAGCCCGCCGTACTTCTCGGGCACGGACAGGCCGAACAGCCCCATCCGCCGCATCGTGTCGACGATCTCGGCAGGATAGCGGCCGGAGTGCTCCCACTCGGTCGCGACCGGCACGATCTCCTTGTCGACGAACGCCCGGAGCGTCTCCCGGAAGGCCCGCTGCTCGTCGGTCAGCTCGAAGTCCATCTGCCGCTCCTCCGTCAGCGCCGCGCGGGGGCGGATCCGCGCACGGCTCCGCCGCTCACGCTAATGATCCGCCGTTTCGCGGGTCAACGTCAGCGCGGGCACCCGGCGCGGGGATTCAGCGCAGGGCCATGGCGGAGACGACGTCCACGATGCGGGCGGCCCGTTCCACCTCGGCGCGGTGGAAGCCGGGGCCCTCGGAGCGGGCGACCACCACGTGGATGCCGTGGGCGGTCACCGGCAGCAGCATGAGACGCAGCTTCTCGGAGACGCGCGTGGCGGCGCGCAGGGGCGGCTCGTCCAGGTCGAACACGGCGGGGGCGGACAGGCTGCCGTGCCGCACCTCGCCGCCGGCCAGCGCCAGCGACCACTCGGCCCAGCACAGCCCCGGCAGGGCGTCCACCAGCGTCGCGAAGGCCCGCCCGGGGTCGGCGGCGACGTGCATGAGCAGGTCGTAGTCGGGCGCCGAGCCCGGCACCTCCCTGCTGGCCCAGACGCCCTCGATGCGGACGCCGGGAACCGCCGACAGCCGGTCGCGGACCTCGTCCGTCGTGGCGGCGCCCGGCCAGGACACGGTGAAGTCGTCCACGGCCCGGCCCGACGCGCGTTCGAGCACGGTCACCTGCAAGATGTCGGCGCCCAGCGCGCCGAGCGCCCGCGCGACCTGGCCGAGCCCGCCCGGCCGGTCCGGCAGCGACACCCTCAGTCGCAACAGCATCGGCGCCCTCCTTTCGAGGGCTCCCACAGTGCCGCCACAACGTTTCGGGAATGTTTTAGGTATATGTCGCACATGCTGCGGTTATATCCCAATATCCGAGCGCGCAGCAGGTCCCTCAGAGAGCCTTTGCCGCCCGCGGCCTGCGCCTTTCCGCGCAGGCCGGCGCGCCCCCCACGGTCAGGCGAAGACGTCCTGCTGGTAGCGGCCCTGCTCCTCCAGGGACGCCAGCCACGCCTCCCCGTCACCGCCCGTACGGTCGCGGTGGATCGCGGCGAGCGCCGCGCGGACGGCCGGGGCCATGCGCAGCCCGTCGCCGCACACGTACACGTACGCGCCGGCCTCCAGCAGCTCCCGGACGCGGCCGGCCTCGGCGGCCACGGCGTCCTGGACGAACCTGTACGGGTGCCCCGGCACGGCCGAGAACGCCTCGTGGACCCGGACGTGCGGCGCCTCGGCCCAACCGGCCAGCTCGTCGCGGTACAGCAGGTCGTGCCCAGGGTGACGGCACCCCGTGAACACCTCGACCGGCCCGGTCGCCCCGCTGAGCGCGCGCTCCTCCAGGAACCCGCGCAGCGGCGCGAACCCGGTGCCCGGCCCCACCAGGATCACCGGCGTCTGCGGGTCGTCCGGGAGCCGGAACGGCGGCGCGGGCACCCGGACGTAGCCGTAGAACGTCTCGCCGGGGGCGAGGGCGGCCAGGTAGGCCGAGCACATGCCCTGGTAGCGCCCGCTGCCGGACCAGGCCGGGCCCTCGACGAGCCCGACGGTGATCCGCACCCGGCCCGGCTCGGCCAGCGGCGAGGACGACACCGAGTAGTAGCGCGGCTTGATCGGGCCGGCCATCTCCAGGAACGCCGCCAGCGGCAGCTCGATGGCCGGGAACCGCTCCAGCAGCGCCAGCGGTGACACCCTCTTGGCGAGGATCTCGTCGGCGTAGTCCGCGGACAGCGCGGCGAGCTGCTGCCGCGTCCACGGGCAGCCGGTGTGGGCGGCCAGCGCCTCCAGGTCGGCGCGGGTGGCGACCTCCTGCAGCTCGGCGAACTCGGTCAGCAGCAGCCCCGCCGTGACGGGCCGGTCCACCGGCAGGTGCGTGCCGCCCTTCGCGCGCAGCCGTACGACCTGGTCGCGCGGCACGCGCAGGCAGCGCAGCGCCCACTCCACCAGCTCGGGGTCGTTCTTGGCGAAGACGGCCAGGTGGTCGCCGGCGGAGTAGGTGACGCCCTCGGGCAGCTCGGCCACGATCGAGCGGACGCCGGGCCGCGGCGCCTCCACGGAGAAGTCCCAGAGCCCGGCCGGGTCGGAGGTCAGCTCCTCGTTGGACACGACGGTCAGCGGGAAGGCGCGCTCGGAGACCACGGCGGGCCGCACCTCGGCCTCGGTCAGCACCTCCACCTCGTAGCGGGGGCCGGCGTCGGCGGCCGAGGCGCTGTACTCCTCGGCGAGGGCCGCCCACAGCTTCGCGGTCCAGCCGGACACGTCGCCGTCGAAGTCGCCGTCCGCGTCCGCCTCGCCGCGCTCGACCAGCGGCACGGCGCCGGCGGCGGTCAGCTTGTCGTGGGCGCGGCGCGGGAAGTCCTGGTACGTGGGCCACTGGGTGTTGCCGCAGCCGAGGACCGCGAGCCGCACCTCCGACAGGTCGGGCAGCGTGTCGAGGGCGTCGAAGCGCTGGGCGTTGTCGGGGGCCTTGCCGTTGTAGGAGGAGGCGACGACGACGAGCAGGCCCTCGCGGGGCGGTTCGAGGTCGTCGAGCGTGGTGAGCGTGGTGGCGAACCCGGACCGGCCGGCCCGCTCGGCCAGCCGCTCCGCGATGTCGGAGCAGGTGCCGAGGTTGGAGCCGTAGGCGACGGTGAGCGGCACGCCGGTCACCGCGATCTCCCGCGCGTCGTCGCGCTCCTCCGCCTCGCTCGCCACAGCCGCGGCGCGGAAGCGCTCGTGCGGGCGCCGCTCGCGCACCTTGAGGGTGAAGCCCTCCGGCTTGAGGGTGAGCGTCTGCTTGATCTGCATCTTGTACGCCGAGGGGTCGGAGAGCGCGAAGCGGCGCAGGAGCATCGCCAGCGTCAGCCGGGCCTCGGTGAGCGCGAACTGCCGGCCGATGCAGGCCCGCTCGCCGTTGCCGAACGGCTTGTAGGCGGCCGGGTGGTGGTCCTTCCTGTTCTCGGGCAGCCAGCGGTCGATGTCGAACTCCTCGGGCCGCTCCCACGCCTTCGGGTGGCGGTGCAGGGTGGGCAGGACGAAGACCGCGGGCGTGCCCGCCGGGAACGGGTAGCCGCCGACGGTGGTGTCCTCCAGGGCGGTGACGGAGAAGGCGGGGATGGGCGACCAGGTGCGCAGCGTCTCGTCGAGGACGCGCGGGATCACGTCCAGCTTCATGATCGTCTCGTACGAGGGCGGCTCGTCGCCGGGCAGCAGCCGGTCCACCTCGTCGTAGGCCTGGGCCAGGGCGTGGGGGTGGCGCAGCAGGTTGTACAGGGCGAAGGAGAGCAGGCCGCTCGTGGTCTCGTGCCCGGCGATGAGGAAGGTGAGGACCTGGTCTCGGATGTTGGCGTCGGGCAGGCGCTCGCCGGTGAGCGGGTCGGACGCCTCCAGCATCAGCCCGAGCAGGTCCTTGGCCCCGCCGGACGGCTCGGCCCTGCGCTGCCTGATGACGTCGTCCACCAGCTCCCGCATGGTGGCGATGTCCCGGCGGTAGGCCTCCTCGTTCCCGCGCTTGAGCTTGGTCACCACGGGCAGCTGCCGGTTGCGGATCATGGCCTCGGTGAGCGCGCCGCCCATGGCCTTGAGGAACGGGTGCAGCTCGGGCGAGCGGAACGACTCGAAGCGGTAGCCGAAGCCGGTCAGGGAGATGACGTCGAGGGTGAGCCGGGTCATGTCGTCCGACACGGGCAGGTCCTCGCCCTGGCGGGAGGCCCACGAGGCGACGAGCCGCTCGGCGATCTCCAGCATCTGCGGGTAGTACGCCTTCATCGAGCGCTGGCTGAAGGCCGGCATGAGGATGCGGTGGGCCTGGCCCCAGACCGGCTCGTCCAGCTCGGCGGTGAACAGCCCGTCGCCGGAGAAGTCGCGCACGATCGACAGGGGCGGCTCGATCCGCTTGCGGAACCGGGTCTCGTCGCACAGCTCGGCCACCATGTCGGGGTCGTAGACGAAGACCACCTTCCGGCCGAGGAGGTCGAGCTGGAAGAGGCCCTCGTCGTACCGGCCGGCGAGCTCGGTGAAGTGCGCCATGGGCGAGTGCGCCGGGATCTGCAGGGTGTTGCCGAGGAGGGGCAGGCCGGACGGTGAGGGGATCTGCTTCATGAACGCTCCCTGGGTGTCGCCTCTCGAGCAGCCATGTCGATGGCCGTACGCAGCCATACACCGTATGGCTATGGCTAACATACACCGTATGGCTGTCAGTGCGCGCAGGGGTGCCCCCCTGACTCCCGAGGAGATCTGCTCGACGGCGCTGCGCCTGGTGGAGGAGGGCGGCGTCGAGGCGCTGTCCATGCGCAAGCTCGCCGCGGCCCTCGACGTGAACCCCATGTCGCTCTACCACCACGTCGAGAACAAGACGGCGCTGATCACCCAGATCTGCCAGACCATGGCCCGTCGCCTGGACCTGCTGCCCGAGCGGCCCGGCCTGCCCTGGCAGAGGCGGCTGCGCGATCTCGCCCACGCCTACCGCCGGCTGGTCCACCGGTATCCGTCGCTGTGGTCGTACATCCACACCCACCCCGAGGTCATCAGCGGCCACCAGGGCGGGATGTGGGACGTGCTCTACCCGATCCTCGCCGACGCGGGCGTGCCGCAGGAGGAGCGGACGCGTACGGCCGACGTGCTCCACGGGTTCGTGGCGGGGCTGATGCTGACCGAGCGGCAGGGCGCACTCGGGCGCGAGGACCCGGCAGAGGCGGACCGCGCCTTCGAGACCGCCATCGACATGATCATCCGTGGTCTCCCCCGCCCCTGACCGTCAGGGCTGGTACGCGCCCGCCGACGGCGGCGAGGACAGGGGCTTGCCCGCGATGTCCGACGTCAGGGCCGCGCCGCCGAACCAGGCCTGCGACAGCGGCAGCCCGTTGCGCAGCGCCGGGGAGCCAGGGCGCAGCCGCAGGTCGGTGCGCGAGACGAAGCGCGGGTCGGCCATGGCGGTCCTCGGGCCGGGCCGGAAGCGGGCCGAGCGGCCCTTGTAGACGCCGCCCGCCTCGTCGGCGCCCCTGCCGTCCTCGTAGCCGGCCTGCCCGCCCACCAGGACGGCGTTGTTGCGCAGCCGCAGCACCGACGGCGAGCAGCCGCCGTGGCAGGTCCAGCCGACGGTGCGCCGCCCGGTCAGGTACACCGAGTTGTGCACCGCGATCGTGCCCAGCACCGGCCCCACCACGTGCCGCGGGCCGCGGGTGACGAGGAACGAGCTCTGCTGCAGGGACGAGGTGACGACGTTGAACGCGTACACGTTGCCCGTGGCGGTCTTGCCCTTCATCGCCCCGAGCTCGGTGAACGTCTCGTTGTCGTGGGCGCGGTTGTAGGTGACGCGGTTGCGGTCGCCGTCGAAGATCTCGACGGCCGCGCCGTCCCTGCCGTAGTCGCGGCTCTGCGCGTCGCTGCCGGTGATCGTGTTGCGGGTGACGAGGTTGTCGTCGCCGTTGAGCAGGATGCCGAACGCCCCGGAGTCGTTGTCGGCGGTGTCGTCGTTGACGCTCATCTTGTCGTTGTCGGCCATGACGCTGTCGCGCACCACGTTGCGGGAGCCGGTCGGGGTGATCCAGACGCCGGCGATGTTGTGGTCGGCCCGCACCCCTGCCAGGTGGTTGCCGTCGCCGCCGACCTCGAAGCCGGCCCACAGGCAGCCGGAGGCGCGCAGGCCGCTGACGCGCCAGTGGTCGCCGCTGACGACCACGCAGTTGCCCTCCTCGCTGCTGATCGCGGCGAGCGGGCCCTTGCCGTACGGCTGGACGACGATGGGCCGGGCGGCCGTGCCCTTGGCGGCCAGGGTGAGGGTGCCGGTCCACCGGCTGCCCCGCTTGAAGCTGACCGCGTCACCGGGCTTCAGGTCGGCGGCGTTGACCTTGTCGAGCGAGCGCCACGGGGCGGTGGCGCTGGTGCCGGCGGCCGAGTCGTCGCCCTTGCGGGAGTCGACGTAGTACGTCGTGCCCGCGTGGAGCGTGGTCCCCGCGTCGAACGGAAGCAGGGACGACGTCAGGACAGCCGCTGACAGAAGGTTCACTCTCACCACGCCCGGTTATCAAGTTGAACGCTCAAGGAGGCAGGGCGTTAACGTATCGGCTCACCGCGCCAGACGCCAGATCCTCACGGCGGGTCCGTCACCTGGGATCCCGTTCGTGTCCGAAGTGTTGTAGACGGGGGTCGCCGGCCCGGGCAGCGGAAGCGGCTCACCGGGGGCGCGGCGGGCGCTCACGAGCAGGGTCTCGGCCTCGCTCTCGCGGGCGAAGACCAGGTGGTCGGCGTCGGCGTGCAGCCAGCGCAGCCCGCCGCGCCGCAGCGCCGGCTCGGCGCGCCGCAGCCCGAACAGCTCCCGGTAGGCCGCGAGGGTGGCGAGGTCCTGGTCGGCCGGCCGCTCCCACGGCATGGGGGTGCGCGCGTGCTCGCCGTTCACCCCGGTGAGGCCGAACTCGCTGCCGGCGAACACCATCGGCGTGCCCGGCAGCGTGGCCTGGAGGCCGAGCGCCACCAGGTGGAGCGCGCGGGAGCCGGTGACGGTGCGGATGCGCGGCGTGTCGTGCGAGTCGAGGAGCTGCCAGGAGTGGACGAGCGAGCGCCACGACATGTGCGCGGCGAACGTCCGGACCGTGGCCAGGGCCGCCGCGCCGTCGCGCGCGGGCACCCCGCCGGGCACGCCGAGGAAGTGGGTCAGGTCCAGGCCGGGGCCGCGCAGCCAGGTCCAGACGGGGCGCGTGAAGCCCCCGTAGTTCATGGTCCCGTGCCAGCCGTCGCGGTCCAGGTCGCCGGAGGCGTCGTGGCAGTGCTCGGCGACGAGCGCCACCCCGGGGCCCAGCTCGCGCCGCAGCAGCGCCGCGACCTCGTGCGTGAGGTCCCCGGCGCCGTGCCGCCCGGTCATGTTGGCCACGTCCACGCGCCATCCGTCGAGCGGCCCCAGCCACTTCCTGAGCACGTCCGGCACGCGGGAGCGGACGAGGTCGCTGCCCCAGTCGAGCTTGGGCAGCGTCTTGACGCCGAACCACGCCTCGTAGTCGCCGGTGTCGGGGTCGAAGAAGAACATCTCGCGCTCGGGGGCGTTCACGTCGGACACGGCGGCGGTGAACCACGGGTGGGTGTCGCCGCAGTGGTTGGTGGTGATGTCGCCGAGCAGCCGCATGCCGCGGCCGTGCAGCGCGTCCGCGAGCCGCCGCAGCGCCTCCTCGCCGCCGAGCAGCGGGTCGATCCGGTCGAACGCGGCGGCGTCGTAGCGGTGGTTGGAGCGGGCCGGGAAGATCGGCGTGAGGTACACGGTGTCGGCGCCGAGGGCCTGGACGTGGTCGAGGTGGCGGACGACGCCGTCGAGGTCGCCGCCGTAGAACTGCTGGGAGGTGCCGGGGCCGCTCGGGATGACCGGGTCGCGGTCCCAGTCGCGCGGCAGCGCCCAGCCGGGCAGCGGCCGGGACGCGCCGGAGCGGCCGAAACGGTCGGGGAAGATCTGGTAGACGATCGCGTCGGCCATCCAGGCCGGCGGCGGGTCGTGGGCGACGAGCCGGAAGTCGGTGTCGTCCGTCAGGTCGTGGGCGACGAGGCCGCCGGCGGTGAGCCACGCCTGGCCGCGGGCCGTGAGCAGCAGGAAGCGGTAGCGGGTCACCGGGTTCACGGCGGTGAGTTCGGCCCGCCACCACACGTCGTCCGGGCCGTACCCGGTGACGTCCGAGGACGTCCTGAGCTCGTCCACGGCGGCTTGGGTGTAGCGGGGCTCGCCGTCCTCCACCGTGCGGACGTGCACGGCGGTGACGCCGGCGGAGCGGGGCGCGCGGAGCCAGATCGTCACCCGCGAGCCGAGCGACGGCGCGAGGTCCGACACGTAGAGCGCGGAGCCGTCGTGGTGCGGCTCCCCCGCGAACAGCAGCATGCGGCTATCCCTTCACGGCCCCGGCGGTGAGGCCGGAGACGATGAACTTCTGCAGCCAGAGGAACACGCCCACGGTCGGGATCGCGGTGATCAGCGTGCCCGCGGCGAACATGCCGAAGTTGGCGTTGCGCTGGTCGCCGGCGATCATGCCGAACATGCCGACGGCGAGCGTCTTGCTCTCGGGGTCGCGCAGGAACACGCTGGCCATGATGAACTCGCTCATGATCCCGATGAACGCGAGCAGCCCGGTCACCGCCAGGATGGGGGTGACCAACGGCAGGATGACCCGCCAGAAGATCTGCGCGTGGGTCGCGCCGTCCACGGTGGCCGCCTCGTCCAGCTCCTTCGGCACGGTGTCGAGGAAGCCCTTCATCAGCCAGGTGTTCGCGCCCAGCGCCCCGCCCAGGTAGAGCAGCATGAGGCCCCACACCGTGTCGAAGCCGATCGCCGGGTACAGCTCGGTGACCCGCGTGAAGATCATGAAGATGGTCACGATGGCCAGGAACTGCGGGAACATCTGGATGAGCAGCAGCGCCAGGAGCCCGACCCGGCGCCCGCCGAAGCGCATCCGGCTGAAGGCGTAGGCGGCCATCATCGACAGCATCAGGCTGGCGAACGACGCGGCCAGCGCGATGAACACCGAGTTGAGGAACCAGCGGGCGAACGGGTACCGGTCGTTGGTGAACAGGTCGGCGAAGTTGCCGAGGCTCGCCCCGTTGGGCACCAGGTCGGTGGAGGCGAGCGTGCCGAGCGGGTTGATCGCCGCCGAGACCACGAAGAGGATCGGCACCAGGGCGAACACGCACACGAGCAGCACGAAGCCGTGCCTGAGCGCGAGCTTCACGCGTAGACCTCCTCCTGCTTGCGGGTGCGGCGGAAGGCCACCGCCGAGATGACGGCCACGAGGGCGAAGATGAACACCGAGATCGCCGCCGCGAAGCCGAACTGCGCGCCGCCCGCGCCGAAGGCCAGGCGGAAGGTGTAGGTGATGAGCAGGTCGGTCGCGCCCACCTGCGGGCTGTCGGCGGGGAACGGGCCACCCTCGCTGGTGAGCTGGATGGCGTTGAAGTTGTTGAAGTTGAACGCGAACGACGAGATCAGCAAGGGGGTGAGCGCCACCAGCAGCAGCGGCAGCGTCACCTTGCGGAACCCGTACCAGGGCGAGGCCCCGTCGATGGAGGCCGCCTCGGTCAGCTCGCGCGGGATGGCCTGCAGCGCGCCGGTCGTCACGAGGAACATGTACGGGAAGCCGAGCCAGAGGTTGACCAGGATGACCGCCGCGCGGGCCGTGCCGCTCTGGCCGAGCCAGTCGACGTTCGCCCCGAGGAGCTGGTTGATCAGGCCGAAGTCGCGGTTGAACATGTCGCGCCACACCAGCAGCATGGCGAACGACGGCATCGCGTACGGCAGGATCAGCGCGATCCGGTAGACCTTGGTGCCGCGCATGCGAGGGTGGTGCAGGGCCAGGGCCACGGCCATGCCGAGCACGAACGTGCCACCGGCGGAGGCGAGGGCGAACACCAGGTTCCAGCCGAAGACGCCGAGGAAGTACCCGGAGATCGTCGGGTCGGTGAGGACGCGGGTGAAGTTGCCGAACCCGACGTTCACCTGCCAGCCCTGCGCCAGGTGCTCGCCCTGGGCGTTGACGAAGTAGCCGCGCGTCCGGTCGGCCTTCCACGGCCCGCGCTCGCCGTTGACGCAGTCGCAGGCGGCGTCGTAGACGAGGGCGGCGCGGCCCTCGACGGCGCGGCTCAGCCCGTTGGCCTTGATCACCCCGCCGGGGGTGGGCACGGCGAGCCTGGAGATCTCCTGGCCGCGGGCGGCGGCCTCGGGCGCCTTCAGCACGGTGAAGCCGGGGGCCTGGAGGACCTTGCCGGTGATGCCGACCTGCGCGCCGGTCACCGGGGTCAGCCCCTGTCCGGACCCGGCCTGCACGCTCTTGGTCTTGGGGTCCACGAGGAGGAACACCAGCTCGCCGTCGCGCAGCGCCGCGGTCAGCGCGTACTCGGGCGAGCCGGGGGCCTGCCGGACGGAGCCGGTCTCGATGGCGGTGATCGCCGCCCGTTGGTCGCCGCGGTGCCCGTCGCCGAAGTTGGTGAACGCCGTGCTCACCGTGTACAGGACGGGGAACACCTGGAAGGCGATCAGGCAGACGGTGCCCGGGACGAGGTACTTCGCCGGGACGAAGCGCCGGGTCAGGTAGAGGCAGGCGATGCCCGCGCTCGCCGCGCAGAGCAGCGTGAGCGACACCCAGGCCCCGTCGGCGACCAGCGGCGGCACGGCGTAGAGCAGGAGCGCGGCGGCCACGGCCAGCACCGCGATCCTGCTCACCACGAACGCCGTGGTGACCTCCCGGCGCGGCCGCGGCCCCCTGCGGGTGTCCGCCGCCGCGCGCGCGTCGTGCGCCATGGCGTCAGTTCTTGAGCGAGGAGTCGATGGCCTTCTGCGCCGCCTCGGCGGACTTGGCGGCGTCCCCGCCCTTGACGACCGCGGCCTCGGCGATGCCGAACGGCTCCCAGATGGCCGCCATCTCGGGGATCGCCGGCATGGGGAAGCCGTTCTTGCCGGCCTCCATGAACTTGCCGGCGTCGGCGTCGGCCGCCTGGACCTCCTGGAGCGCCGCGGTCAGCGCCGGCGGGCGCGGGTCGGCCGCGTAGAGCGCCTTGGCGACGTCCTTGTTGGTCACGTAGTTGGCGACGAACTCCTGCGCCAGCGTCTTGTTCTTGCCCTTGGCGGCGACGAAGAACGACTGCACGCCGACGAACGGAGTGGCCGGCTTGCCGCCCTTGAACGACGGGACGGGCGTGATGTCGTAGGGGAAGCCGCCCTTCTTCACGTCGCCCATGGCCCACGGGCCGGAGACGAGGAAGGCGCACTTCTTCGAGGCGAAGGTCGCGATGTAGTTCTCGTTGGTGATGGACGTCTTGAGCGCCCCGTCACCCTTCTCGCCGAGCTTCTTCAGCCGGTCGAACGCCTTGACCGAGTCGGCCGAGCCGACCAGCACCTTCTTCGCGTCCGGGTCGCCCGTCGCGGTCGCGCCGAACAGGGCGCCGCCGCCGGAGGCGAAGATCGGGTAGACGTGGAAGGCGTCGCCCTTCTGGGCGACCGGCAGGCAGAGCACCTCCTTGACCTTGCCCGCGTCCTTGAGCTCCTTGCCCTTGGCGACGAGGTCCTCGATCGTGGCGGGCGCGTCGGGCGCGAGGTCGGTGTTGCGGATCAGCGCGATGTTCTCCACCGCGTACGGCGCGGCGTAGACCTGGCCGTTGAAGGTGACGGCCTTCATGGCGATCTCGGGGAAGGCGGCCTTCTGCTCCTCGGTGAGGTTGACCGGGTCGATGGCGCCGTTCTGCACGAGGTTGCCGATCCAGTCGTGCGCGCCGACCATGATGTCGGGGCCGCTGCCCTGCTGCGAGGCGGTCAGGAAGACCTGCTGGTTGTCCTTGCTGATCTCCTTCACCTCGGCGGTCACACCGTTCTCGGTGCCGAACTGCTCGGCGAAGGGCTTGAGCGCCTTGACCCGGTTGGCGTCGGCCCAGATCACGAGCTTGCCGCCCTGGGCGGCGGGCGCGGTGGCGCTGCTGGACCCGGTGGGCGCCGCCGAGGGCGCGGCCGGCTCACCGCCGCCGCAGGCCGTCACGCCGGCCGCCAGTGCGGAAAGGGCCGCCACATGTGCCGCCACACCCAGAGCTCGCTT
The DNA here is from genome assembly GCF_040654455.1 of Nonomuraea sp. NPDC050691. Classification (NCBI taxonomy): domain Bacteria; kingdom Bacillati; phylum Actinomycetota; class Actinomycetes; order Streptosporangiales; family Streptosporangiaceae; genus Nonomuraea; species Nonomuraea sp. NPDC050691. The sequence goes on along the minus strand of NZ_JBFAIA010000054.1, from coordinate 13,743 downwards.
ACGCATGGGACCTCCTGAGGTCACGCAGGGAGCGGCGACGCGGGAGTGGCGCCGCCGCTGGAAGATCCGTAGGGCCGCCTGGGCGGCGGCTTGTGTTTCCCGGACGTTAGCGAGACTTTGCAAGAATTGGAAGAACTTGCAAAAAGCGTTACCTGATCCAGACCGGCCATGCCCCCTTCTTGACCTGAGCCCCTGCGTCCTGACCGGCGCGAGGGCCTTCTCTGCAAGTTTCCGCAACTTGCGCTTGACCTCCGGCGAGACGGCGAGCCATCCTGCACGGGAACGCGAACCACCCCCGGGGGAAGAAGGACCACCATGGCCACCACGCCGCGCCCGCTGCCTGGCGACCTGCTGCCGGGCGACCTGCCGCCTGGCTCCGCCACGAACGACGACTGGTGGCGCGACGCCGTCGTGTACCAGGTGTATCCGCGCAGCTTCGCCGACACCGACGGCGACGGCATGGGCGACCTGCCCGGCGTGCGCGACCGGCTCGGCTACCTCAGCGAGCTGGGCGTCGACGCCCTCTGGCTCAGCCCCTTCTACACCTCGCCGCAGGCCGACGCCGGCTACGACGTGGCCGACTACCGCGACGTGGATCCCATGTTCGGCACGCTGGCCGACTTCGACGCGCTGGTCGCCGACGCCCACGCGCTCGGCATCCGGATCATCGTCGACCTGGTCCCCAACCACTCCTCCGACCGGCACCCCTGGTTCCAGGAGGCGCTGCGCGGCGAGCGCCGCGACCGCTACGTCTTCCGCGACGCCCCCAACGACTGGGAGTCCATCTTCGGCGGCCCCGCCTGGACCCGGACCGAGGACGGGCAGTGGTACCTCCACCTGTTCGCGCCCGAGCAGCCGGACCTCAACTGGGAGAACCCCGAGGTCCGCGCCGAGTTCCGCGACATCCTGCGCTTCTGGCTCGACCGCGGCGTCGACGGGTTCCGGGTCGACGTGGCCCACGGCATGATCAAGGCGGACGGGCTGCCTGACGTCGGGCCGAAGGAGGGCCGCCAGGTCGAGCTGCTCGGCGACGAACGGGTGCCGTACTTCGACCAGGACGGCGTCCACGACATCTACCGCGAGTGGCGGCCGATTCTCGACTCCTACCCCGGCGGCCGGATGGCCGTGGCCGAGGCATGGGTGGCCTCACCCGAGCGGCTCGCCCGTTACGTGCAGCCCGACGAACTGCACCAGGCGTTCTCGTTCGACTTCATGATGGCCGACTACCACGCCAAGTCGTTCCGCGCGGTCATCGAGAAGTCGCTGGCCGAGGCCGAACTGGTCGGCGCGCCCACCACGTGGGTGCTGTCCAACCACGACAAGCCGCGCCACGTCACCCGCCACGGCGGCCTGGCCCGCGCCCGCGCCGCCACGCTGCTCATGCTGGCGCTGCCCGGCTCCGCCTACCTCTACAACGGCGAGGAGCTGGGCCTGCCCGAGGTCCTCGACCTGCCCGACGAGCTGCGCCAGGACCCGGCGTTCAAGCGCAGCGGCGAGAGCCGCGACGGCTGCCGCGTGCCGCTGCCGTGGACCGCCGAGCCCGGCTGCGGCTGGCGCGAGCCCTGGCTGCCGATCCCCGAGGACTGGCGGGGGCTGTCGGCCGAGGCGCAGCAGGACGACCCCGGCTCGACGCTGAACCTCTACCGGGCGGCGCTGCGGCTGCGCAAGGAGCACCCGGCGCTGGGCGGCGGCACGCTGCGCTGGCTGGAGGCCCCCACGCTGGAGCGGCGCGAGGACGTGCTCGCCCTGGAACGCTCCCCCGGGCTGGCCGTCGTGCTCAACACGGGCGAGGAGCCGGTGTCCCTGGCGGAGCTGGGGCTGGCCGGCGAGGTCCTGCTGTCGAGCGGCCCGCAGCCCGACCCCGGCGCGGTGGCCCCCGACACCACGATCTGGCTCCAGCTCACCCCCCAGACCCCCTGACCCGATCCCCCTCCGGTCCCGCGAGCCTTCCCGGCGTCGCGGGACGAGCGCCCGCCGCGACGCCCCCCACTAACGGGACGCGTCACGTCAGAAGGCGGGTCCGGTCGGGGGCGGGGTGGGCGGCGGGGTCGTTGGGTGAATCTTTCCCATCGCGCGACTTCTGGCGAATGTCACGGTTAGTAATCTCGGGGCGTGTCCCGCATCTGGGCACGCTCCCTTCGCGGGCGTGTCACGCTCGTCACGACGCTCGTCGCGGCGGTGCTGCTGATCCCGTTCGGGATCGGGGCGGTCACCGTGACGCGCGCCTGGGTCGCGGCCAGCGTGGCACGCGACACCCGGAACACGGCCGAGCGGATCGCCTCCGAGGCCCGCGCCGGAGCGGAGTGGCGGGGCCGCCGGATCCCGGTGCTCGACCCGACCGTGCCGCTCATCCAGGTCGTCGCCCCCGACGGCGGCATCAGGGCGGCCAGCGACGCGGCCGCCACCATGCCCCGCCTGAGCGACGTGTGGCCGACCCCCGACAACCGCGTCATCAACGCCCGCCCCTGCATGCCCGGGACATGCCTGTACCTGACCGCCGTCCGCGTGTCGCTCGGACCCAGCTCCACCGTCGTGTACGCGGGCCGCCGGGCACCCGCCGTGCTGAACGACCACACCCTGGAGACGGTGGCCGCGATCGAGACCGCGATCCTCATCGGCATCACCGGCTGGGCCACATGGATGATCATGGGCCGGGCCCTGCGGCCGGTGGCGGCCATGCGGGCCCAGCTCGACGAGATCAACGCCAGCGACCTGAGCCGCCGCGTGATGCAGCCGCCCGGCGACGACGAGCTGTCCGGGCTGGCCGCCTCCATCAACGGGACGCTCGCGCGCCTGGAGCGCTCGGCCCACCAGCAGCGCCAGTTCGCCTCCGACGCCTCCCACGAGCTGCGCACCCCCATCGCCGGGCTGCGCGCCCAGCTGGAGAGCGCCCAGCTCTATCCGGACGACACCGACCTCGACGCGCTCGTGACCAGCGCGCTGCGCGACACCGACCGGCTGGAGGCGATCATCACGGACCTCCTCCTGCTGGCCCGGATCGGCTCGCGCGTGGACGCGGCGAACGAGTGGGTGGACCTCGGCGAGCTGGTCCGCGAGGAGCTGTCCGTCCGCAAGGACCGGGTCCCGATCCGGCTGGCGGCCGAGGACCGCGTGCTCGTCCAGGGCGTACGGCTCCAGCTCGCCCGGCTGCTGACGAACCTGCTCGACAACGCCGAGCGGCACGCCGACCGGTACGTCAGGGTGTCGGTGGGGTGCGAGGACGGCACAGCCGTGCTGGCCGTGGAGAACGACGGCGCGGAGATCGCCGAGGACGACCGCGAGCGGATCTTCGAGCGGTTCACCCGTCTGGACGCGGCGCGCAGCCGCGACGCGGGCGGCACCGGGCTGGGCCTCGCGATCGCACGGGACGTGGCGGTGGCCCACGGCGGCGAGCTGACCGTCGAGGACTGCCAGGGCGGCGCCCGCTTCGTGCTGCGCCTGCCGTCGGCGGCCCTGCCGGACTGAGCCCGGAAAGCCGCGTCGTACGAGAAACGCGACATAAGGGGAATGAGTGGCTTCAAACCCCTTGGGTCCGGAATCATGGGCGCCATGATGGAGCAGGCGCCGGTGGGCATCGATCCGCACGTTCCCAACGCGGCGCGGATGTACGACTACTTCCTCGGCGGTAAGGACAACTTCCAGGCCGACAGGGACCTGGCGGAGATGGTGCTCAAGGTCATGCCCGACATCCGGGTCGGAACCCAGGAGAACCGCGCCCTGATCGGCCGGGTGGTGAAGTACCTGTGCGACCAGGGGATCACCCAGTTCCTCGACCTCGGGTCCGGGCTGCCCGCGCGGGAGAACGTGCACGAGGTCGCCCTGCGGCACATCCCCGACGCCCGGGTGGTGTACGTGGACAACGACCCGGTGGTGGCCACCCACGGGCGGGCGTTGCTGGCCGCCCCCGACCGGGTGGCGATGGTGCGGGCCGACGCGCGCCGGCCGGAGGAGGTCCTGAACGACCCCGCGGTGCGCGAACTGATCGACTTCGACAGGCCCGTGGCGCTGCTCATGATGTTCCTCCTGCACCTGGTGCCGGACGAGGACGACCCCCAGGGGTTCGTGGCCCGCTACCGCGAGGCGCTGGCGCCGGGCAGCTACCTCGCCATCTCCCACGTCGGCAGCGACACCGCGCCGGAGCAGGTGCGCCGGATCAGCGACTTCTACCAGCAGGCCAACGCGCCGTTCTGCCCGCGTCCCGGGGACGAGATCGCCGCGTTCTTCGGCGACTTCGAGCTCATCCCGCCGGGCCTGGCCACCGGCCTGGGCGAGGAGACCGGCTGGCCGTTCATCGACCCGGACAACCCTCCCGTGATCGACGAGGAGCTCGCCCGCATGGGGTACGCGGGCATCGGCCGCAAGCCGTCCTGACGAGCTGAAATGACGAAGCCGGGCGCCCGTCACGGGCGCCCGGCCGGTACGTCACACCGCGGATCAGACCGGGGACATCTCCCGATCGGCCTGGGCCGCCGGCGGCTCCGGCTCCCGCTCGTCCGCGTCCTGCAGCGTGGCCTCGTCGAACGGGTCGCGCCCGGCCAGCACCTCAAGGGCCCGCTCCCGGTCGAACCCGCCCGTCCACGTGCCGACCAGCACGGTCGCCACGGCGTTGCCGGCGAAGTTGGTCAGCGCCCGCGCCTCCGACATGAACCGGTCGATGCCGACGATGAGGCCCACGCCGTCCACCAGCTCGGGGCGGTGCGACTGGAGGCCGCCCGCCAGCGTGGCGAGCCCGGCCCCGGTCACACCGGCCGCGCCCTTCGAGGCGATCATCATGAACAGCAGCAGCCCCACCTGCTCGCCGAACTGCAGCGGGTCACCCGTCGCCGAGGCGATGAACAGCGTGGCCATGGTCAGGTAGATGGCGGTGCCGTCGAGGTTGAAGGAGTAGCCGGTCGGCACGGTGATGCCGGCCACGGTGCGGCTGACGCCCATGTGCTCCATCTTGGCGATGAGCCGCGGCAGCGCCGACTCCGACGACGAGGTGGACAGGATGAGCAGGAACTCCCGGCCCAGGTAGCGCAGCAGCGACCACAGGTTGATCCGGGCGAACAGCCACAGCAGCGAGCCGAGCACGACGCCGACGAACAGCGCGCAGGTGATGTAGAAGGCGGCCATGATGACGGCCAGGCTCTTGAGGGCGTCGATGCCGGTGGCGCCGACGACGGCCGCGATCGCGCCGAACGCGCCGACCGGCGCCGCCCACATGATCATGGCGAGGATGCGGAACACCAGCCGCTGGATGTGGCCGATGGCGTTGAGGATGGGCGCGCCCTTGGGCCCCATCGCCTGGAGGGCGAAGCCGGTGAGCAGCGCCACCAGCAGCGTCTGGAGCACCTGCCCCTCGGTGAACGCCGACACGAGCGTCGTCGGAATGATGCCGAGCAGGAAGTCGACCGTGTTCGTCGCCTCGCCCTTGGCCGCCTCGGCCGCCGCGGCCTGCTTGGCCGCGTCGGTCAGGTGCAGGCCGTTGCCCGGGTCGATGAGGTTGCCGACCATCAGGCCGATGACCAGGGCTACAGTCGACATGACGAGGAAGTAACCGAGCGCGAGCCCGCCTACCTTGCCCACGCTGGCGGCCTTGGTCACGGAGCCGACGCCGAGCACGATCGTGCAGAAGATGATCGGGCTGATCATCATCTTGATGAGCGCCACGAATCCCGTGCCGAGCGGCTTGAGTGCCTGGCCCACGTCAGGCCAGAGGAATCCGACCACGATTCCGGCCAGCACGGCCAGGATGACGGCCAGATAGAGGTAGCGGGTGCGGTCACGCATGGGGGGCTCTCCAAGCGTTGTGGGCGACTGTTCTCACAGCGTGACTATGCGGCCGGTGGTGACCCACGTCACCATTGCGTAAGTTTCGTTCACCGGATCCGCGACGGACGAGGTGGAAAGCGACAGAGGGGTCCCGATGCGACGGTGGAGCCTGGCGGGGCAGATGCTGCTCCTGCAGCTGGTGGTGATCGCCGTGACCGTGGCGGGCGGCGCCGTGCTGGAGTCGGTGCTGGCGCGCGAGGTGGTGGGCGGGCAGGCCGCAGCGACGTCCCAGGCCGTGGCGCTCAGCGTCGCGGCCTCGCCGGACGTGCGGGCCGCCCTGGCCGGCCCGTCGCCGACGACCCGGCTCCAGCCGTACGCCGAGCGGGTGCGCCAGGACACAGGCGTCGACTTCGTCACCATCATGAAGCCGGACGGCACCCGCTACACCCACCCCAACCCGGCCGAGATCGGGCGGCGCTTCCTCGGCCACACCGAGGAGGCGCTGCGGGGGCACCCGTTCACCGAGACCTACACGGGCACGCTCGGCCCGTCGGTGCGCGCCGTCGTGCCGGTCCGCGTCGGAGGGGCCATCACGGCGCTGGTCAGCGTGGGCATCAAGGTGGACAAGGTCAGCGCCGAGCTGTCCGTGATCCTGGTGTGGACGGGCCTCATCACGGTGCTCGCCCTCGGGCTGGGCGCCGGCGGCACGTGGCTGGTGACCTCGCGGCTGCGCCGCCAGACCCACGGGCTCGGGCCGCTGGAGCTGAGCCGCATCCACGAGCACCACGACGCCGTCCTGCACGCCGTACGGGAGGGACTGCTGCTCGTCGGCAAGGACGGCACGCTGACGCTCTGCAACGACGCGGCCCGCCAGTTGCTGAACCTGCCGGAGGACGCCGAGGGGCGGCACGTGGCCGGCCTCGGCCTGGCGGACGTGCTGACCACCCGGGAGGAGCGCATCCACCTGGTCGGCGACCGCGTGCTCGCGGTCAACGGCGCGGCCAGCCGCCTCGGCACAGTCGTCACCGTACGCGACCACACGGAGCTGCAGGCGCTGGCCGGGCAGCTCGACGCCGAGCGCGGCTTCGCCGAGTCGCTGCGGTCGGCGGCGCACGAGGCGGCCAACCGGCTGCACACCGTCATCACTCTGGTCGAGCTGGGCCGCACGGAGCAGGCGGTGGCGTTCGGCACGGCCGAGCTGCGCGCGGCGCAGGAGCTGACCGACCACGTGATGGGCGCGGTGCGCGAGCCGGTGCTGGCGGCGCTGCTGCTCGGCAAGAGCTCGGAGGCGGCCGAGCGCGGCGTCGAGCTGGTCATCAGCCAGGACAGCGACCTCGACGACCTCGGCATCGACACGCGGGAGCTGGTCACCATCCTCGGCAACCTCATCGACAACGCCATCGACGCGGCCTCGCGGGTGGAGGTCTGCCTGCGCGGCGACGAGCGCGAGCTGCTGATCCGGGTGGCCGACGACGGGCCGGGGCTCACCTCCCCCGAGGCGTTCCGGCGCGGCTGGACGACCAAGGGCGACGGCCACGGGCTGGGCCTGGCGCTGGTGGGCCAGGCGGTGCGGCGGCTGGACGGCAGGATCGACGTGGCAGGCTCGGTGTTCACCGTGCGGCTCCCGGTGCCGGAGCGGATCCGATGATCACGGTGCTGGTCGTCGAGGACGAGGAGATCACGGCCGAGGCCAACCGCATCTACGTGGAGCGGGTGCCCGGCTTCCGGGTGGCCGGGGTGGCCCGCTCGGGCGGCGACGCGCTGCGCTTCCTGCGGCACACGCCGGTGGACCTCATCCTGCTCGACCTGTACCTGCCGGACATGCACGGGCTGGAGGTGTGCCGGGCCGTGCGGGCGGGCGGGCTGATGTGCGACGTCATCGCGATCACCTCGGCGCGCGACCTGGCCATGGTGCGCTCGGCGGTGTCGCTGGGCGTCTCGCAGTACCTGCTCAAGCCGTTCCCCTTCGCCGCCCTGCGGGACAAGCTGACGCGCTACGCCGCCTTCCGCGAGGAGGCCGGCGAGATCGTCGGCCAGGGCGACGTGGACCGGGTGCTGGGCACACTGCGCGGCACCGGCGGCGAGCTGCCCAAGGGCATGACGCAGGACACGCTGGACACGGTCGCGGCCGAGCTGCGCAACCGGCCCGAGGGCGTGTCGGCGCAGGCCGTGGGGGCGGCGGCCGGGGTGTCGCGGGTGACGGCCCGCCGCTACCTGGAGTACCTGGTGGAGCGGGGTGTCGCGATGCGCTTCCCCCAGTACGGCGGGGTGGGCCGTCCAGAGTTGCTCTACCGGATGCCCACGCAACGTTCAGGGGAGTGACGCTGGTCGTTCAATCCGGGCCTCTAGCTTCTGGGTGCATCCCATAGCACTGAGGAGTCACCTTGCGAGTCCTGGCCGTAGTTCCCGCCCGTGGAGGTTCGGCGGGCGTCCCCCTGAAGAACCTCGCCACCGTGGGCGGGGTGCCGCTGGTGGCCCGCGCCGTGCGCGCCTGCCTGCGCGCCGAACTGATCGACCAGGTGGTGGTCAGCACCGACCACGCCGGCATCGCGGAGACCGCCAGGCGGGCGGGGGCGCTCGTGGTCGACCGCCCGGAGGAGCTGAGCGGCGCGACCGCCTCCAGCGAGTCGGCGGTGCTGCACGCGCTGGACGCGCTCGGCGAGGACCCCGAGGTGGTCGTGCTCGTGCAGTGCACCAGCGCCTTCATCGACCCCGACGACCTGTCCGCCGCCGTGCGCAGGGTCCTCGACGGCGAGGCCGACTCGGTCGTGTCGGGGCTGCCGACGCACGAGTTCCTCTGGACGGCCGCCGGCGCCGGCGTCAACCACGACCCGGCCGTACGGCCGCGCCGGCAGGACCGCGAGCCGCAGTTCCGCGAGAACGGCGCCTTCTACGCCATGCGCGCCGCCGGCCTGCGCGAGCACGGCCACCGCTTCTTCGGCACCGTCGCCGTCCAGCCCGTCCCGTCCCGGCACGGCATCGAGATCGACGACCCCGAGGACCTGGAACTGGTCCGGGCGCTCGCCCCGTTCGTCGAGCTGCCGGAGCCGATCGACGTCGACGCCGTCATCACCGACTTCGACGGCGTCCACACCGACGACCGCGCCTACGTCGACTCCGAGGGCCGCGAGATGGTCCTCGTCAGCCGCTCCGACGGCATGGGCGTCTCGCTGCTGCGCAGGGCCGGCGTGAAGGTGCTCGTCATGTCCACCGAGCACAACCCGGTCGTCGCCGCGCGGGCGCGCAAGCTCGGCGTGCCGGTCCTGCAGGGGCTCGCCGACAAGCGGACCGTGCTGCGCGACTGGCTGGCCATCGAGGGGCTCGACCCGGCCCGCGTCGCCTACGTCGGCAACGACGTCAACGACCTCGGCCCGATGGGCGAGGTGGGCTGGCCCGTGGCGGTGCCGGACGCGCACCCGAAGGTGCGGGCCGCCGCCCGCGTCGTGCTCACCCGCGTGGGCGGGGACGGGGCCGTGCGCGAGCTGTGCGACCGGGTGCTGGCCGCCCGCCCGGCCCCGGCTCCGGCCGCGCCCGTCGCCCCGCTGGTCCCCGGCACGCCGGCCCCCTCCGTCGTCCCCACCCTCGACTCCCCCGCGCCCGCCCCGGTGGCGGCGCTCGGCGCGGCCGTCCAGGGGCGGCCCAGGCTCGCCCCGGCGCCGGTCGCCATCGGCGACGTGCTCGTCGGCGACGGCATGCCGGTGTACGTGATCGGCGAGATCGGCATCAACCACAACGGCGACCTCGACCTCGCCCGCCGCCTCATCGACGTCGCGGCCGACGCCGGCTGCCAGGCCGTCAAGTTCCAGAAGCGCACCCCCGCGATCTGCGTGCCCGAGGAGCAGAAGGGCCAGATCCGGCAGACGCCGTGGGGCGAGATGACGTACCTGGAGTACAAGGAGCGCACCGAGTTCGGCCTCGACGAATACCGGCAGATCGCCAAGCACTGCGACGAGCGGGGCCTGCACTGGTTCGCCTCGCCGTGGGACGTGCCCTCCGTGGAGTTCCTGGAGGAGATGGACGTCCTGGTGCACAAGGTGGCCTCGGCCGGCGTCGCCGACCACGAGCTGCTGCGCGCCCTGGCCGCCACGGGCAAGCCGGTCATCCTCTCCACGGGCATGTCGACGCTGAGCGAGATCGACCGGGCCGTCGAGATCCTCGGCACCAGCGAGCTGATCATGATGCACGCCACCTCCACGTACCCGCTGCCGCCGGAGGAGGCGAACCTGCGCACGATCACCACGCTCAAGGAGCGCTACGGCGTGCCGGTCGGCTACTCCGGCCACGAGCGGGGGCTGCAGATCTCGCTGGCCGCGGTGACGCTCGGCGCGGTGTGCGTGGAGCGGCACATCACGCTCGACCGCACCATGTGGGGCTCCGACCACGCCGCCTCGCTGGAGCCGTCCGGACTGGATCACCTCGTGCGCGACATCCGGATCATCGAGCAGGCCCTGGGCGACGGCGTCAAGCGGGTCTTCCCCGGCGAAGAGGCCCCGAAGGCCCGCCTGCGCCGCGTCACCGCCTGACCCCGCCCCCCTTCGCCTCGCGAGGAAAGACTTGATCACTCTCTCGGTCGTCGTGCCGGTGCGGGACGGCGAGCGCTTCATCGCCGACGCGCTCGCCTCCCTGCGCCGCAACGCCCGGCGCGACTTCGAGTTCGTCGTGGTGGACGACGGGTCGGTGGACGCCACCGCCGACGTCGTCGAGGACTTCCGCGGCGACCTGCCCGGCCTGTCCGTGATCCGCAACCCCGTGCCGCTGGGGCTCGCGGACGCGCGCAACGCCGGGCTGTCGGCCGCGTCGGGCCGGTACGTCACCTTCATGGACGGCGACGACTGGCTCGCCCCCGGCTACCTGGAACGGCTCGTCGAGGCCATCGACGGGCTCGGCTGCGACTTCGTGCGGGCCGACCACGTCCAGGCCGAGGGCCGCAAACGGGTCGTGCACCGCGCTCCGCTGGCGCGGCGGGGCGTGGTGCTCGATCCCCGGAGCGCGATCCTGCCCGCGAACGTGCGCACCATGGTCGACTACCCGTACGCGTGGGCCGGCGTCTACCGGCGCTCGCTGCGGGACCTGCTGCACTTCCCCGGGTCGCTGCACACCGCCGAGGACCGGCCGTGGATCTGGCGGCTGCACCGCGAGGCGGCCACGTTCGCCGTGGTGTCGATCGCGGGCGTCTTCTACCGGCGGCAGGTGGCGGGGTCGCTGACCCAGGTCGGCGACGAGCGGCAGCTCCACTTCTTCGACGCCTTCGAGCTGGTCTTCAAGGACCTGGAGGAGGAGTTCCTGCCCAAAGCGGTGCGCAACTTCTGCGCGCTGCTCGCCCACCACCTGGAGCTGGCCGGCCGTTTCACGCCGCGGCTGCGGGCCCGCTTCGAGGAGCGCGGCGCGCAGGCCGTGCGGGCGCTGCCCGCCGGCCTGGTCGTGGACGCGGTCTCCCGGATGTCGGTCCAGCGGGAGAGCGCGCTGCGGGCGCTGCTCCCGGACCTGCCCCCCAGCCCCCTCGTCCGGCCGCGCCGGGATCGGGAGGATTCATGACGACGGTCTGCTACGCCTCGACGCTGTTCGGGGCCATGTCGCTGGCGGCCGCGATCGACGCCGGACATCTGGGTGGTGGCCGCTCCGGCGAGGGCCGCCGGGTGCTCATCGTGTCGACGAACGCGGCGATACCCGAGGTCACCGTGCCGCTGGACCGGGCGCCCGGCTTCGCCGCGCTGCGCTCCCGCTTCGACGAGATCCACTCCTGGAACGACCTCATCGCACCGCTGCACCCGTCGGACTGGAAGGCCCGGGTGATCGAGGTGCCGATGATGGAGCGGCTGATCCGCGCCCATCTGGGGCTCGGCGAGGTGGACGAGCTGGTGCTGGAGTCGATCGCGGTACCGCCGGCCCGGACGATCGCCGGGCTGGTGCGCGACTGCCCGATCACCGTCTACTCCGACGGGCTGATGAGCTACGGCCCGACCCGGGACCCGCTGCCGGCCGAGATCTTCCGCCGCGTCACCCGCCTGCTCCACCTCGACCTGGTGCCGGGACTGGAGCCGCTGCTGCTGGGCGAGTACGGGGTGCCGGCCGAGGTGCTGCCGGACGCGGCGTTCCTGTCGGTCGTGCGGGAGGTGACGGCCACCGCGCCCGACATGATGGACGCCCGGGCGATGATCCTCGGGCAGTACCTGTCGGCGCTCGACATCGTCACGCCCGAGGAGGAGGCGGCGCTGCACGAGACGATGCTGCGCGCGCTGGCCGCCCGGGGGCACGAGACGGTCGTGTTCAAGCCGCACCCGTCGGCGGGACGCGCCCACGCCCGGCTGCTGCGCCCGGCCGCCGAGCGGCTTGGGGTGCGGCTGGTGGTGGCCGACGAGAGCACCCCGGCCGAGGCGTGCTTCGCGGCGCTGCGTCCCGAGCTCGTCGTCGGGTGCTTCTCGACCGGGCTCGTCACGGCGCAGCGGTACTTCGGCCTGCCGGTCGCCTCGTACGGGACGGACCTGGTGCTGGACCGGCTGACCCCGTACGAGAACAGCAACCGCGTCCCGGTCACGCTCGTGGACGCGTTGCTGCCCCGGTTGTCGGAGGACGGCTCGGCCCAGGAGGCCCCGGCCGTGGACCTGCAGGCGCTGGTGCGGGCGGTGGGCTACTGCATGCAGGCCGAGGCGTACCCGGACCTGCGGCCGTCGGGGATGACGTTCGACCCGCGCTACTTCAAGCGCAAGCGGCTGGAGACGCTCGGGCTGGCCGGCCGGCCGACGGCCCTTTCCCGGCTGCGCCGCAAGCTCAGCGCCACCCGCTGACCGCCGCCCGGTTCCTTCCATGACACCCCTCCGGCCCCCGCCCGCATCCTGTGCGGGCCGGGCGGTCGGGGCCCGAGGCGCGTGAGGTGCGGAGCTGGGCGGATCGGGCGCCCGGGCGCGCAGGTAGCGGGGGCGGCACGTCAGGCCGATGCGGCCCCTCAGGTGGATGCGGCCCCTCAGGTGGATGCGGCCCGTCAGGTGAGGGCGCGTAGGTAGCGGCGGACACGGCGCCTGGCGCGGTAGCCGTAGCGCAGCACCGTCGGCGGCACCTCCAGCCGGAGCCGTGCCCGGCGGCGGGCGGCGGCGTGCCCGGGGCCGTCCAGCAGCGACCGGGCCGGCGTCCTCCGCCCGGCGGCCAGTCCCGCCAGCAGGTCCGTCCAGTCGTCGAGCTCGGCCGGGTGGAAGTAGTTGGCCGCGCACCACCCCGGGTCTGCGGTCCGGAAATCGCCCTCCGCGAGCATGTCCAGGGTCCCGAGCAGCCCGCTGCCCTCGAACACCAAGTTGATCATCTCGGCGCTGACCCCGAAGTCGGCGAGCACCAGCGACGGCACGCCCTGGGCGACGGCCTCCAGCGCGGCGGTCGAGCTGACCGTCACGAAGCCGGCGGCCCGCTCCAGGTGCTCGTGCATGGGCCCGGCCGCGAAGCTCAGCCTCCCGGGCTCGCCCAGCTCGCGCCAGAGCCGCCGGTAGTGGTGACGCTCGCGGTGCGTCTGCCGCTCGCCCTCGAGGGCACGCAGCTTGACCACCACGTCGAGGTCCGGCCGCAGTTCGGCGAGCCGCCCCAGCGCCTGCAGCACCCGCTCGCGCTCCTCCCGTTCGCGCGGCACCTTGGCCTGGGTGGCGAACACCACCCGGTTCCCGCCGCCCGCGGCCCGGCCCGGACGCAGGAACGGCAGCCGGGCCAGCCCGATCGCCCCTCCCCCGCCGAGCCGGGCGGCGATCTCCCCGAACTCGGCCGCCTCCCGGCGGCTGTGCAGCACGAACAGGTCGCAGCCGCTGCGGAAGAGCCACGCCTTCTCGGTGGCGGGCACCGAGATGCCGGGCAGGCCGGTGGCGAACACCGGCCGGGGGCTCAGCCCGTCCAGCACCTCGGCGACCAGCACGTCCACGACCGGGCCGGTGCAGGCGACGAGGATCACGTCGGGCCGGGTCCGCTCGGCCTCGCGCCGCCCGTGCTGTCCGCCCGCGCGCTGCGGCGCGAGGC
>NZ_JBFAIA010000053.1:0-45838 GCF_040654455.1 Nonomuraea sp. NPDC050691 | reverse complement strand
ACCTCCCCCATGAACCTGTATTTCTCCGCGGCCTGCGCGAAGATCCTGGCCCGCAGGCCGAGACGACCCGCCACCAGGACGGTGAACAGCGTGGCGAGCGTCATGATGCCCAGCCCGCCGATCTGGACGAGGCCGGCGATCACCAATTCCCCGAACACCGACCAGTGGGTCTCCGTGTCCACCACCACCAGCCCGGTCACGCACACCGCCGAAGTGGCGGTGAACAGCGCGGTCACGAGACCCACCCCTACACCTGACTCGGTGGCGATCGGCAGCACGAGTAGCGCGGTGCCGATCAGGGCCACCGCCGCGAAACCGACGACGATCACCTGGGCCGGGTGGTGGAAGCGGTCGAGGACGCCGGAGGCGCGTCTCATGCCTCGATGCCCCGTCCGCGCGGTAGCCCGTACCAGGGGGGGACGTCACGCTCGTCGTCGAGGGCGCGTGCCACGACGATGCCGGTGGACGCCAGGCCGGCGCCGCTGAACAGCGCCCCGGACCACGCCGGCTCGGCCGGCGTGGTCAGCAGGGTGGCCACGATGAACCTCCGGTCGATGTTCGCGAACGTGGAGCCTTGCCGACCGGATGTCCCGGCGCACCGCGCCCACCGTAACAGCAACCCTTCGCCCCGTCTCCACTCGGTGGTCACGACAGGGGGCGCTCGGCGCGGACCGGCGTTCGCCCGCGGTGTCGTTCAGTGTCCCTTCATCGTGAGAGGCTCTCGTTGCCACGCTTTCGCCGGGCGAACCAGGTGACCCCCCACAGCACCATGCCGATCGCCAGCAGCACGCCCGCGATCTCGTACTGGCCGGCCGGACGCCCGGAGGACCACGGCAGGACGAGATACACGCACGTGATCGTTCCCAGCACGGGCAGGACGCGGCCCGCGTTGAAGTGCCGCACCTCCGCCTTGTCCTTGCGCAGGGCGAGAACGGACACATTGACGAACGCGAATACCGCGAGCAGGAGCAGCGACGTCGTCCCGCCCAGCAACGCCACGACCGGGCTGTCGGGGTTCAGCGAGAGAACGGCGATGAGGCCGATGGCCAGGGCGGTGGTGAACAGGATCGACATCCACGGCGTGCGCCGAACGGGGTGGACCCTCGACAGGAAGGGCGGCAGCACTCCCTGCTTGCTCATCCCGTAGAGCAGCCTGCTGGCCATCAGCATGTTGATCAGCGCGGAGTTGCCGACGGCGAACATCGAGATGAACGGCATGAGGTTGGTGATCGGGAAAGCGGGAGCCGCGGTCTGCACCACCTCGACGAGCGGGGTCTCGCTCGCGGAGAGCCGGCCGACCGGGACGACGGCGACGGCGCAGATGGACACGAGCACGTAGATCAGACCGGTGACGCCGAGCCCGGTGAACATCATGCGAGGAAAGATCCGTACCGGATCCTTGGTCTCCTCCGCCATGTTGACCGAGTCCTCGAACCCCACCATCGCGAAGAAGGCCAGCGACGTGGCCGTGCTCACCGCCAGGAACACGCTTTTGTCCGTGGGGCTCTCGAAGGCGACGACGCGGGAGAAGTCGGCCTGCCCGCCGGCGATGAAGTACAGGCTGAGCAGGATGACGAGCAGCAGCCCCGAAAGCTCTACCGCGGTGAGCACGATGTTGACCTTGACGCCCTCGCTGACGCCTCGCAGGTTGACGGCCAGTATCAGCAGCATGAACCCCACGGCGATCAGCAGGATGACGCCGTTTCCGGCGTCGATGCCGAATCCGGTGGCGAGGTTCGCGGCGAAGGCCCGCGACGCCGCCGACGCCGAGGTGATGCCCGAGCACATCACGGCGAAGCACACGAGGAAGGTCAGGACATGGACGCCGAAGGCCTTGTGCACGTAGAGTGCGGCGCCGGCGGCTTGCGGATACTTGGTGACCAGCTCGAGGTACGAGCATGCCGTGATCAGGGCGACGGCGAACGCGATGGCGAACGGCAGCCAGGCCGCGCCGCCGACCTCGCCGGCGACCTCGCCCGTGAGGGCGTAGACCCCGGTTCCGAGAATGTCGCCGATGATGAACAGCAGCAGCAGACCCGGACCCATCACCTGCCTCAGCGCGGGCTGGCCGCCGGCGGTCTCCCCGGATGGTCTGGTGTGGGTCATGGCCGTCCTTCTCATGAGTTCGACCGGCGAGTCGGCGGCCGGTCAGGAATCCGCGTTCAGGGTCGTCGTCAGATGCCCGGTGCCGCTGTGCGCACCACTTCGATCTACCCCGCACGGAGCGCCCGTACACCGTATGGCCTGTGGGGAGAACCGTTCCGGCCCGGCGAATCAACGGGGGACCACTCGTGGTGTGCCGCGTTCCCGTGCCAGTGCGCTGAACCGGCGTTCGAGTGCGCCGAAAGCGGCTTCGGCGGTGAGCATGGTACGCGTCGTGACATAACCCAGTTGATGGTTGACGCGCGTCATGTAATCGTTGCCCGCGTCCACGTTCGTGACCACCAGGCAGATGTCCGCCGCTCGGCCAGCAGCCACCGCATCATGGCCGCCTTCGCGGTGCGGCCCAGCCCGCGACCCCGGTGCCTGGGCAGGACGGCCGTGTCCTGCTGGACGGCCGTGTCGGGCATACCGGGGAAGATCTCCAGCTCTGTCAGGCCGACCACGGTGTCGCTCGCCTCGTGCACGACCGCGACGGTCCGGTGTTCGACGCCGCGCCGGCGCGCGTCATGCTCTGCTTGCCGCACTCGGGGTACGGACCAGTGCGGGTGACGGTAGCTGGAGTCTCCGATGGGGGCGTCGTGGATGGCCCCGCGCGCTCGCGCGTAGGAGCCCACGAGGGTGTCGGGCGCGGCTCCCGTCCATCGTTCCAAGCCATGACCGGGCGGCACGGGGGCCTCCCAGAGTGCTGGCGGGCGTCGCGGGGGTGCTACCCGAATGCGGGCCAGTGCTCCGGCGTTCACACCGGGGGTGAAGGCCCGCGCGGGAGGGCCGCCAGGCCCGAGCGTGCCCTAAACGGGACGGTTCTGCTGCTCGATGTACTGGCGCAGGACGCTGACCGGTGCGCCGCCGACGCTCCCGGCGAAGTAGGAGCCCGACCACAGCTTGTTCGCTCGGTAGTAGTGGGCGGCAAGTTCGGGGAACTCTTGGCGCATCCTGCGCGAGGAGACGCCCTTGAGGCTGTTGACCAGCTTGGACAGGGCGACCTTGGGCGGGAAGTTCACCAGCAGGTGAACGTGGTTGGCCTCGCCGTTGAACTCGGCCAGCTCGGTCTCGAAGTCGGCGCACACGTCCCGCATGATCTCCTCCATGCGTTCCAGATGGGCTCCGGTGAATACCGGATGCCGGAATTTAGTCACGAAAACCAAGTGCGCGTGTAGCACGAAGACACAATGCCTGCCGGTTCTTACGTCTCCATATTCAGCCATAAACCAATGGTAGGATCATGGTGTGCAGCTTCGTTACAACTTCCGCATCTACCCGACGCCTGGTCAGCGTCAAGCGCTGGCTCGGGCGTTCGGGTGTGCGCGGACGGTGTTCAACGACGGGCTGCGCATGAGGCAGGAAGCACACGCGGCCGGACTGCCGTACCTCTCCGACGGGGACCTGTCCAAACGGGTCATCACCGCCGCGAAGAAGACGCCGGAACGGGTCTGGCTGGGCGAGGTGTCGGCCGTGGTGTTGCAGCAGGTGCTCGCGGACCTGAACACCGCCTACCGCAACCTCTTCGCGTCCCTGTCAGGCAAGCGGAAGGGGGCGAAGGTCGCCCCGCCCCGGTTCCGGTCCCGCAAGGACAACCGGCAAGCGATCCGGTTCACCAAGAACGCCCGGTTCGTGATCACGCCTGGCGGGAAGCTGCGCCTGCCGAAGATCGGGGACGTCCCGGTTCGCTGGTCGCGGGACCTGCCATCCGAGCCATCCAGTGTGACCGTGATCAAAGACGCGGCGGGCCGGTACTTCGCCTCGTTCGTGGTCGAGACCACGCACGAGGCGCTTGGCGAGGCGACGCCCGAGGTGGGCATCGACCTGGGCCTGACCCACTTCGCGGTGCTGTCGGACGGGCGCAAGGTGGACAACCCGCGTTTCCTGCGCCGCGCCGAACGCCGGTTGAAGAAGACACAGCAGGCGCTGTCTCGCAAACAGAAGGGCTCGGCGAACCGCAAGAAGGCCGTCGCCAAGGTCGCCAAAGCGCACGCCAGGGTGGCCGACACGCGCCGCGACTGGGCACACAAGCTCTCCACGAGCATCATCCGCGACAACCAAGCGGTGTACGTGGAGAGCCTTGCCGTGTCCGGGCTCGGCCGTACCAGGCTGGCCAAGAGCGTGCACGACGCCGGGTGGTCACAGTTCGTGACCATGCTCGCCTACAAGGCCGCGCGGCACGGGCGGACATTCGGCAAGATCGACCGTTGGTTCCCGTCGTCGAAGCTGTGCTCGGCGTGCGGGACGGTCGCCGAGTCGATGCCGCTGGACGTCCGATCGTGGGAATGCCCATGCGGCGCCGCCCACGACCGGGACGTGAACGCGGCGATCAACATTCTGGCCGCCGGACGGGCGGACAGGCTAAACGCCTGCGGAGGGACCGTAAGACCCGCCGCCTAAGGGAGGGCCGGACCCGTTGAAACAGGAAGCCTCAGAGGTGCCGCACGCGCGGTACGGGCTGAATCTCCAGCCTTCAGGCCGGGGAGCGCGTCAACTCGCCCAGATCCACGTCCACATGCCCCGCTGGCGGTGGTGGTCCACCGGGCACCACAGCAGGTATCGGCCTTTCTTCAGGACCACTGTGAGCGATGTCCTTCCTCCGGGCGGGATGACCGCGGAGGTGCTGCGGACTCCGGGCCCCGCGACCGACAGCGCGTGCCGGTGCCAGCCCACGTTCTTGATCCTGAAGTGCACGGTGCCGGTCCTGAAGCCATGCCTCGGGAGCGCGATGAAGAAGTTTCCCTCCCTCACCGGGACGACGGCCGTGCCGCCGGTACCGGCGGGGACCTGAGGCGTCGCCATCGCGGCTGGAGCGCCGACCGTCAGCGTCAGCGCGGCTGAGGCCAGCACCGCCGCCAGGCGGGTCGTCGGCCCGGAACGAACTGAAGTGAACATGATCGCCATCCCTTCATCGCGGTACTACCGATGTCGGCCATGGCGGAGGCCGCTTACGTGCCCCTACATACGTGGCGGTCACCCCATGAAAGCCTCTTGAGGTCCTCTGGTGTTCACCATTTCGAGCCGCGCATCGCCGCTCCTGGGACGACGACAGTGTCGGCCGCCTGCTGGGACGGGGTGACTGCGGCGCGCCCACGGCCGGTACGGACATCGCGCAGGCAGGACGTGGCGGTCGATGCGGTGGCGTGACCGTCCGGCCGGCCGGCGCGCTGGTCAGGTGCGTGATGTTCTCGCGACGCCGTCATCTTCGGCCGAGGTCGTGCGCCTCCGGCGGGCCGGAGCGTTCGACGAGGGGCGACCGGTGCGGAGCCTGATGAGTGCGATGAGCAGCACCGCGACGGAGGACCAGGCGGCCCAGTCGCCCAGGCTGGTGTAGACGGTGGAGGCGCCCTGCTGCGGCAGCGCCGCGAGCACCGTGCTCACTCCGGGCTTGCCGCTGTGGCCTTCGGCCAGCACCCGCCCCCGGGTGTCGCTCACCGTGAGGACGCCCTGGCGGGCCGCGCGAGCCACCGACAACCCGCTCTCCACCCCGCGGACCATCGCCATGCGGCTGTGCAGCCAGGCGTCGTCGTCGAAGTCCCAGGCCGGGGCGAGCAGCGCGGTGGCGCCGGCCCGGCGGTACTGCCGCACCAGCCAGGGGAAGTCGAGGTCCTTGCAGATGATCAGGCCCGTCGTGGTCCGGTCGAGGAGGGTCAGCGCGCGTCCAGGCGTGAACTCGGACTCCAGGCCGGGAATCATGTGGTGTTTGTCGTAGCGGGCGCCGGACGGGCCGGCCAGAGCGGTGTTCGTCCGGGTCGCGCCGGTGCCGAGCGCGACGCCGGCGACGACCGCCACTCCTGGCCTGGCCAGGGGCAGGCGGGTGGTGCCCGTCTCGAACGTCTTCTCCGGCAGCACCGCGATCTCGGCGCCGCGGGCGGCGGCCGCGTCGATGGCCTCACCGTACCGGTGGAGCAGGTCGCGCCCCTGCGGGGAGTCCAGTTCCGCGGTGTCGCGCGGGTCGTCGGTGGAGATCAGTGCGACCTTGCGGTGCGGCTCGCCGCTCTGGCCGGTGCCGAGCCGGGCGAAGCCGTACCCCAGAGCCAGCGCCAGCAGCGCGCCGGCGGTCGCCGCGACGTGGAGCCGGTGTGTCGCGCCTGGTGCGAGTGACACGGCCACGGCGGCGGGCGCGAGCTGGAGCAGGAAGGTGATCCCCCAGACTCCGGTGACGGAGGCCGTCTGCAGGACGGGCAGCACGCCGGCCTGGGTGTAGGCCAGGCTCCACCAGGCGCCGTGCGGGCCGGCCAGCGCCATCAGGTATTCGACGCCGACCCACAGCGCCGGTACGGCGAGTACGGCGAGCAGCGGCCGCCGCCGCGCCAGCAGCGAGCGGTGAAGCAGCACGCCGAGGCCGAACAGCAGCGCCGGCCCGGCGAGGAGACCGGCCGCCAGCGGGACGGGCATCTCGAGTGCCTCGGTGAAGTACGGCCACATCTGCAGCTGGCTCCCGAGCCAGGCGAGGGCGCCCGCGGCGAATGCCGGGCCGCCTCTCACCCGCGGAGCGGCGAACAGGACGGGCAGGGGAGCGAGCCAGGTCAGCCAGGCCACGGGGTGCAGGCCGGTGCCGAAGTGCAGCAGGACAGCCGAGGCGAGGGCCGCGGCGAGCGGAATCGGGACGCGTCTCATGACGACGATGCTGCTCGCGGCCGCCCCCGTGGCGCGTCAGTCGTGAGTGTGATCTCCGATGTCACTCTCACCGGCGATCACCAGGCCGCACTCGTAGGCGAACACCGCCGCCTGCACCCGATCCCGCAGGTCCAGCTTGGTCAGGATGCGGCTGACGTGCGTCTTGACCGTGTGCTCGGTGACGACGAGCGCGGCGGCGATCTCGGCGTTGGACAGTCCGCGGGCGACCAGCCTGAGCGTTTCGCGCTCCCGCTCGGTGAGCGTCTCCAGCCGGCCCGCCAGCCGCGGCATCGGGCCGTGGGCCGGCCGTCTGACCAGGTTCTCCAGCAATCTGCGGGTGGCGGCGGGCGCCAGCAACGCCTCGCCGCCGGCGATGGTGCGCACCGCGTGCGCCAGCTCGTCGCGGCGGATGTCCTTGAGCAGGAAGCCGCTGGCCCCTGCGCGAACGGCGTCGTAGACGTACTCGTCCAGGTCGAACATGGTCAGGACGAGCACCTTGGCGGAGGTGGTCGCGCAGATCTCCCGAGTGGCTTCGATGCCGTTCTTTCCCGGCATCCGCACGTCCATCAGGACCACGTCCGGACGCAGCCGCCGGGCCAGCGCGATCGCCTCGTCACCGCCCGCCGCCTCGCCCACCACCAGCATGTCCGGCTGGGCGCCGAGGATCAGGCCGAACCCGGCCCGGAAGAGATCCTGATCGTCGGCGATGAGCACGCGCAGCATGTGCGCTATTCAAGCGGAAAGGCGGCTCTGACGATGAACCCGCCGTCCTGTCCCGGTCCCGTGCTGAGCGTCCCGCCGCACGCGATCGCCCGTTCCCGCATGCCGATCAGGCCGTAGCCGCTGCCGCCGCGACGCGGCCCGCCGCCCTCGTCGGCGATCTCGGCGAGCAGTTCCTCCGAGGTCCACCGCAGTCGCACCCGTACGGCGCGCACCCCGGCGTGTTTGCGCACGTTGGAGAGGGCTTCCTGCACGATCCGGTAGACGGCGGCTTCGAGGCTGCCGGGCATCTGCCGCCGCTCGCCTTCCACGGTCATGATCACGTCCAGGCCGCTCCGTTCGGCCAGTGAGGCGAGTCCGTCCAGGCGCGGCTGGACCGGCCCGAGGTCCTCCGCGGAGGGATCGGCCGGTGTGCGCAGCGCCGTGAGCAGGCCGCGCAGCTCGGTGAGCGCGCCCCTGCCGGTGTCGGCGATCGCGTCGAAGACGGCCTCAGCCCTGGGCGCGTCGCTCCGTGCCACCACGGGTCCGGCTTCGGCCTGAACGACCATCAGCCCGACGGAGTGAGTGATGATGTCGTGCATGTCGCGTGCGATCCGCGCCCGCTCCTCCGCCACCGCGGCGATGTGCTCCTGTTCACGGCGACGTGCCCGCTCGGCCAGTTCGGCGGTGCGCGAGCGGTTCGCCCGGGCGCTGGTGCCCAGCGCGTAGGCGGCCACGAAAGCGGTGCCGACCAGGCGGAAGGTCTCACTGTTCTCCCCGGGCAGCGCCAGGGACATGCCGACGACGGCGGCGATCGCCGGGATCGCGGCCAGTCGCTTCCCCGTGGGGCTGAGGTCCGCGATGGTGTAGACGGCGACCAGGGGACCGAAAGGGAGGAACGGCTTCTCCCAGAAGACCATGAGGGTCATCGCGGCACCGGCGAGCAGCGCTACGGCCATGGGCGCGCGCCTGCGCCAGTAGACGGGTGCGGAGGCGAGCACACCCAGAGCGATGATCCACCAAGCCTTCGGATCGGGCACCAGCAGCGGACCGATGGTAGCCGCGATGGTGGCCGCCGCGATCGCGCCGTCGGCCCGCCGCCCGGAGAGCCTGGCAGCCCAGGCCATCGGCGCCCCGCTGACGTGACCCGCGTTGGTCATCCGCCCATTATCAGTCGCAGCCGGACGGACTTCGGAACGGTCGTGACGAGCGAGGAGGGCTCAGGCGGGCGGAGGTGGGGGAGGTCCGGTGCTGTCGCGTACGACGAGTTCGGTGGCCAGCTCGACGCGGCTCTGCGGCGGTTGCTCGCCATGGGCCAGCGTCAGCAGCATCGAGGTCGCCGCGGCGGCCATCTCGGCGAGGGGCTGCCGGATGGTGGTCAGCGGCGGGATGGCCCACCGCACCGACGGCATGTCGTCGAAGCCGATCACGCTGAGATCGTCCGGGATGCGCAGGCCGAGCTGACGGGCCGCGTGGTAGACGCCGATGGCCTGGCCGTCGTTCGTGGCGAAGATCGCGGTGGGCCGGTCGGGCAGGCGCAGCATGCGGTGCGCCTCGGCCATCCCGCCCTCGATGAGGAAGTCCCCCCGGCCGATCAGCTCCGGGTCGACGGGCACACCCGCCATGTCGAGGGCGGTTCGGTAGCCGTCGAGACGGGCCCGGCTGGACAGCGCGGAGTCGGGGCCGGTGATGATGGCGATGCGGCGGTGCCCGAGCCCCAGGAGGTGGCGGGTGGCCGTGAGCCCGCCGTTCCAGTTGGTGGCGCCGACCGATGGGATGTTCCGCGCGGGGGCGTCGGCCGGATCCAGCAGGACCAGCGGGATCTCGCGGCGGGCGAGCTGTTCGTGCTGGGTCTCGGTCAGGCCCGAGAACACCGCGATCACGCCGCTCGGGCGGCGCCGCAGCACACCTTCCAGCCAGGCGTCGGCGGCGGTGTGGTCACGGCGCAGGTCCGAGATCGCCACCGTGAGGTCGCGCTTACGTACGACCTCCGCCACCCCTTTGGTGATCTCGACGGGATAGTCGCCCTCCAGTGCGTGGAAGACCAGCTCCACCATGGCCGTCGGCGGGGAGCGGCGGCGCTGGCGGCGGTAGCCGTGCCGGCGGATGAGCTCCTCCACGGCGGCGCGGGTTTCGGACGACACCTCGGAACGGCCGTTCACGACCTTGGAGACCGTCGCGGTGGAAACTCCGGCCAGCTCGGCGAGCTGAGCGATGGTGAGCGGGGACGACTCCATGGTCATGGCGGCAGTCTAATCAGGGAGTGCGGGGAGGCGGGCGGTGCCGGCTTACCAAGATCAAGGCACGGTAAGCCGGTGTCGGCGTCGCTGGTCGCGCCGTACGCCGCCCGCTCCTGCCGTTGACGGAGGGGCGGCCCGGATCGCCGGGCCGCCCCGCAACGGTGTCCGAGCCGGAGGGCCGTCTAGCGGAAGGGCGCGAGCAGGCGGCCCCACCACGCCGGCTCCGAGCCGGACCCGTGTCACGCCGTCAGCGCTGCCGTGTCAGCAGGCCCGGCCGGTAGGGCCACTGGCCGTAGTCGCCGCCGGAGTTGGGATTGCGTCCCTGGTAGAGCAGCTGCAGGTTGCAGGGATCAACGGTCATGGTCTGGTCGGCGCTGACCCGGATCAGCTCGCCGTGGCTGATGTCGTTGGTCCAGGTGGCGCCGCTGTTGGCCTTGCCGGCGAAGGGGTTGCCCTCGCTTGCGGCCTGGGGTGTCCAGGAACCGTTCAGGCTGGTGGCGGTGAACGAGCGGAAGTAGCGGCCCTGGGCGCCGATCGCCTCGACGATCATGAGGTACTTGTTCAGGTTCTGGAGCTTGTAGACCTGGACGGCTTCGAACAGGTTGTTGGTCGTGTCGCTCATGATCACGGTCGAGGTGGAGCCGAAGCTGCCCGGGAAGTTCCCGATGGGCATGCTGGCCCGGTAGATCTTGCCGTTGTCGCCGGCGAAGAACAGGTACATGTTCGTGCTGTCACCGATGAGCGTCTGGTCGATGGGGCCCGTTTGGGAGCCCGAGATGCCGCCGGAGAAGAGCACCTGCTGCGATGACCAGCCGTTCGGGTTGGCGGGGTCGTTGGAGGTCCGGTAGGAGAAGGCGGTCCCGCCCCACTGGTAGGCCAGCACCCAGATGTTCTTCGGGGCGAAGTACAGCAGCGTGGGCGCGACAGTGCCGGAGGACATCGTGTTCTGGCTGGCCGAGGCCATGTCGGACCAGTTGGTGAAGGGGGTGAAGTTCATCGAACCCCAGCTCGATCCCGTGTCGTGCGTCGTGGCGTAGACCAGGTGCTTGCCGTTGTAGGGGGCGACGGTGAAGTCCTTGAGCGAGACCCATCCCGGCTTCGGCTGCGCCAGCGGGCCCGTCGAGGTCCAGCGGTACGTCGACGGAAGGTCGCACGTACCGGGGTCAGGGTTGCCGCCGCCGACCTTGACGAGCTGCCATTGCTGGTTGTTGCCGCCCCAGTCGTCGTACTGGACGATGTTGGCGCCGTCGGCCGTCGAGGCGCCCTGGACCTCCAGGGCCTTGTTGCTGTTGCGCGAGATGAACCTCACGTAGCCGTCGGAGCTGTCGGCCAGCCGCCACTGCTGGTTGGTGCCGTTGTGGTCGGTCCACTGGACGATGTTGGCGCCGTTGGCGGTGGAGAAGTTGTAGACGTCGAGCACCTTGCCGGAGTGGCGGGACTTGATGCGGTAGTAGCCGCCGCCGGAGTCGACGAACTGCCACTGCTGCTGGTTGCCGTCGTTGCGGGTCCACTGGGTGATGCGGCCGCCGTCGGCGGTCGAGAGGTTGTAGACGTCGAGCGCCTTGCCGCTGTTGCGGTTGACCAGGACGTACCAGGCGTTGGTGTCGACGGTGGCCGCATGGGCCGGCTGGGTGTGAAGAGCCACGAACAGGCTCGCCAGTAAGGTGGCCACCGTCGCGAGGACGGCCAGGGGTCTGAAGGTCACGATACGCCTTCCTGTGTCAGGGGGTGGTGAGGTCGAAGCGGTGCACGGTCACCGCGCCGCCGAGCGACTGGGTGGCATAGTTGAAGATCCCGAAGCGGTAGCCCATGAAGAACTGCCAGGCGTTGTTCAACGTGAAGGCCGGGCCGAGGCTCACGAAGGTGCTGCCGTCGGTGCTGTAGGAGAAGCGGGCCTGCCGGCCGGACCCCGGCCGGATGTCGGCGTTGACCCGCAACCAGATCCGGCCGCCCGAGATGGTCGCGCTCGCCGCCTCGGTGCCGGTGCCGGTGGTCTGCCACGAGCTGTTCATGGTCAGGCCGTTCGTCATCACGACCCGGTTGACGCCGTTGTCGCGTTTGACGCCGACCCAGGCCGACTGGTCGCGCAGCATGGCCAGCCCGGCGCGGTCGCCGTTGGCCATCTGCGTGTAGTCGAGCTCGATCGTGGCGGTCGAGGACGGGCCCTGGATGCGGTGGGTCAGCGTGTTACGCGCGTTGTAGAGGTCGCCTGTGACGGTCGCGGTCTGCAGGCGCAGGCCGTTGCCGGTGGAGAAGCGGCTGGTGTCGGGGTTGTGGTTCCACTCCCAGCGGTGCCCGAGGCTGCCGGAGGTGAAGGTGTCGGGACCGATCATGGACGCGACGGTCCGGCTGGTCGTGATGTTCGGCTTCGGGTAGGTGGCCCCCCAGCGGCCGTTGACGGTCTGCACCGTCGGCCAGTCGCCGCTCCAGGTGATCGGGGCGAGTGCCGGGACGCGGCCGCCGGGGTAGGCGTCGACGAACGACATGTAGTACCAGTCGCCGTTCTGGGTCTGGACGAGCCCGCCCTGATGGGGAACGCCGCCGCCGGAGATGGGGCCGGGCATGTCGAGCAGGACCTGGCGCATCTCGTACGGGCCCCAGGGCGAGGTGGAGCGGAGCACGTACTGGCCGTTGGCGGGGCGCGTCAGCCAGATGTAGTAGTAGCCGTTCCGCTTGTAGAAGCGGGCGCCCTCCAGCGTGCCGACGTTGCTCGGAGTCTGGAACACCTGCTGGGCGCGCACCTGGCTGAGCCCGTCGGCGGAGAGCTGGGCGACGCTGATGGTGCCGTTGCCGTAGGCGACGTACATGGTGTCGTTGGTGTCGATCAGCAGGCCGGCGTCGTAGTAGCAGTTGTTGATCTGCGAGCGCTTGGTCCACGTGCCGTCCACGGCGGAGGCGGTGTAGACGTAGGTCCGGTTGAACTCGACGCAGCCGATCCAGTAGTAGGTGCTGTTGCTGGGCCGGTAGTTCAGGGTCGAGGCCCAGATGCCCTTCACGTACGCCCGGCCGCCGTTGAGGTCGTAGGCTCCGGAGTTGAAGTCGAGCCTCGGGACCGAATGCCCGGCGTACTCCCAGTCGACCAGGTTGTAGGAGCGCAGGATCGGCGCGCCCGGCGAGTAGTGCATCGTCGAGGCCGAGTAGTAGTAGGCGTCGCCGACCCGGATGATGTCACCGTCGGCGAAGTCCTGCCAGACGACCGGGTTGGTGTAGGTGCCGCCCGGATCCGGGTTGCCGCCACCGTCGGCCTTGACGAGTTGCCATTGCTGGTTGGTGCCGCCCCAGTCGTCGTACTGGACGATGTTGGCGCCGTCGGTGGTGGAGGCGCCCTGGACTTCCAGGGCCTTGTTGCTGTGGCGGGAGATGAATCTGACGTGGCCGTCGGAGCTGTCGGCCAGGCGCCATTGCTGGTTGGTGCCGTTGCCGTCGGCCCATTGCACGATGGCGCCGCCGTTGGCGGTGGAGAAGTTGTAGACGTCGAGGACTTTGCCGGAGTGGCGGGATTTGATGCGGTAGTAGCCGCCGCCGGAGTCGACGAACTGCCATTGCTGCTGGTTGCCGTTGTTGCGGGTCCATTGTGTGATGCGGCCGCCGTCGGCGGTGGACAGGTTGTAGACGTCCAGGGCTTTGCCGCTGTTGCGGTTGACCAGGACGTACCAGGCGTTGGGGTCGACCGTCGCGGCCGACGCCTGGGGCGTGAGGAACACGCCCACGAGCAGCAGGGACGAGAGAACCGCGAGCAGGCGCCTCACAGGAACCTCCAGAGGTTGTCGTTCGCGCCGTTGTCGTCGGCGAGCAGGACCTGCGCACCCTGCGAGGGCGGATCCGGCCCAGGGAATGCGGCCAGGGCGGGGGATGCGCCGGCTGTCCGGCCAGTGACCGGGAGCGCGGCGGTCGCGCCATCGGCCTGGGAGACCTGACGACGGCTCAAGGACATGCGGAGCTCCTTGGCTCGAAGTCTGTGAGCGCTAACATTTTTCCGTCGGGAGCGGTGCGGCTTCCTCCGTTGAGCTCGTTGTCGCGGAGTACATCCGACGGTCCGGCTCGGCGTCAACGAGGGCTGTTCGCCGTCGACCTGGGCGTCGCCGTCGGAACGCCTTCCCGCGTGGAGTTTTGCCGCCGAGAAGATCGTGTCGCACCGCTCGCGCAGGATGAAAGTTTCACAGAAGTCACTCGATGGCGGCATGGTAATTTTCGGCGGATCACAAGTTAAGGTGCTGCATCGTAGCCGTGGCATGCGATGGGGGAGTGAGGAGTGGCTCACCCTCCCCCGACCCTGCCCGCTCGGGCCGAGGGAGGGCCGCACCAGGGATGCGGTCAGCAGGTGGAGCGGGTCCGGGCCGGCAGGCACAGGCGCCAGGGCGGCCCGTCGGTGAAGCTCACGCGGTGCCCGCGTTGTAGGTCCACTTCTGGTTGCTGCCGCCCCAGCAGCTGTACAGCTGCAGCCCTGTGCCGTTGCCGGTGCCGGCGCCGACGGCGTCGAGGCACAGCCCGGACTGTACGCCCACGATCGTGCCGTCGGAGTTGACGCGCCATTTCTGGTTGTCGCCACCCCAGCAGGAGTAGATCTGGATCTTGGCGCCGTTGCCCGTGCCCGCGGCGTCCAGGCACTTGTTGCCGTAAACCTTCAGTTCACCTGCTGAAGTCTGCGTCCACTGCTGGTTGCTCTGACTGTTGCAGTCCCACAGATGCACCGCGGTGCCGTCGGTGGTGCTGGAGTTGGGCACGTCCACGCAGCGGCCGGAGGCCGTGTTCCTGATCTGCCCCGCGTCGCCCCCGCCGGGTGTCGTGCCTCCGCCGTTGAGCGCGTTGAGCACCGCGGTGTAGGCGGCCTTCTTGTTGCCGTTGCTGTCGAAGAGCAGAGGGGCGGCGCCGGCGCCGAGCCAGGAGTCGCTGTCGCGGACCCCCCAGACCGAGATGCCGGTACAGCGCGGCACCGCCAGGCAGTCGTTGACGACGTTGGCGTACGTGGTGGCGGAGCCGCCCTGGATGTCCAGCTCGGTGATCTGCACGTCGACCCCCAGCGCGGCGAAGCTCTGGATGGTCGTGCGGTAGTTGCTGTTGTAGGGGCTGTTGCCGTTGAAGTGCGACTGCAGGCCGACGCAGTCGATCGGCACGCCGCGGGCCTTGAAGTCCCTGACCATGTTGTAGACGCCCTGGGTCTTGGCCCAGGTCCAGTTGTCGATGTTGTAGTCGTTGTAGCACAGCTTGGCGGCCGGGTCGGCGGCGCGCGCGGTGCGGAAGGCCACCTCGATCCAGTCGTTGCCGGTGCGCTGGAGGTTGGAGTCGCGCCGCCCGCCGCCGCTGTCGGCGTAGGCCTCGTTGACCACGTCCCAGGCGTAGATCTTGCCCTTGTAGTGGGCCATGACGCCGTTGATGTGGTTGATCATCGCCTGGCGCAGCGGGCTGCCCGACATCGGCCGCATCCAGCCCGGCTGCTGGGAGTGCCAGGCCAGGGTGTGCCCGCGCACCCGCTTGCCGTTCTGCACGGCCCAGTTGTAGACCCGGTCCCCGCCGCTGAAGCTGAACTGCCCCGGGTTGGGCTCGGTGGCGTCCATCTTCATCTCGTTCTCGGCCGTCACCATGGAGAACTCGCGACCGGCGATCGTCGTGTAGGCGGAGTCGCCGAGCTTGCCCGAGGCGATGGCGGTGCCGAAGTAGCGGCCGCTCTGCGCGGCGGCCGCGCCGAGCGTGCTCGCCGCGGCGTCGGCCGGAATCGCCGGCGCCAGTGCCGTGATCAGGCCGAGTGCGCCGAGCGCGCCGAGGACCAGCGTCCGGCGGCGCGCGCCGAGCGGCCGTCGGGCGGTAGGTGGGGACATGGCGTTGACACCCATGCTTGAGCCTCCATATGCGGATCATGGGGGAACGATCGTTCGGGTCACCCCCGGGGGACCGACGCTGCGCCCGGTGGGGACGTACATCGCAGGCGTCGGGACGGTGGCTCCCCTGCTGACCGCCACCGAGCCGGTGGGGGATCGCCTCAGGCCCGAGTGTGGGAATCCGACCGAAAGTTGTCAAGCATATGGAGAAACTTTCGGAGGCTTCCGTGGCGCCGAGGCTGGTTGCGCTGGCTCGACAGGTCAGGGGTGGCCTTGAAAGTTTCGGACAGGCCCATCGGGCGGGCCGGATGAAAGTTTCACCGGGCGACGCTCTCGCTGATCGACTGCCGCCGGACTCGATGATTCGAGGTCTCCGCCGACCCGCCGCACGTCAAGACGGGACACCATACGGTCGGTGTCGTGCACGCCCGCCGGCCGGCGGCCTCGACGCGGTCAGCCGCGTGGCCGCACCCGACAAACCCGTGGCGACCTCGATGATCGCCCCGTGATAATGGCCGACGTGGAAGAGGTCGAGGTCGTCGTCGCCCACCACGAGCGCGCGACCCTGCGCGTCGGCGACGTGTTCCTGAAGATCGACCCCGATCGGGCGCGCACCGGCGTCGAGGTCGAGGCGATGGCCATGGCGCCGATCCCGACTCCGGAGGTCCTGTGGCGCAAGCCGCCCGTGCTCGCGCTCGCCGCCCTCCCGGGGACGGCACTCGGCCGCCTCGGCGAGCCGTCGACCGCGTCGGCGGCGGCGTGGGCCGCGGCGGGTGCCGCCGCACGGGTGTTGCACGACGCGCCGCTGCCGCCATGGCCCGGCCGGAGCAGCGACGAGCTCGCCTCGCTCCTCGACGGCGAATGCGAGTGGCTCGTCACGAACGGCGTCCTTCCCGCCGACCTGGTCACACGCAACCGGCGGGTTGCCGAGGCTGCGCTCCGGCCGTGGACCCCGGTGTTCACGCACGGCGACCTGCAGGTCAGCCACGTGTTCGTCGACGGTGACGAGATCACCGGCGTGATCGACTGGTCCGAGGCGGCCCAGGGCGATGCCCTGTATGACCTCGCCGTCCTGACGCTCGGACATGAGGAGCACCTTGGCGACGTCGTCGCCGGCTACGGCACCCACGTCGACCTCGACGTGATCCGCGCGTGGTGGTCGTTGCGAAGCCTGCTGGCGATCCGCTGGCTGATCGAGAACGGCTTCGACCCGTACTCGCCAGGCTGCGAGGTCGACGTGCTGAGATCCCGGATGTGAGGCTTCGCGAGCCGACGGCCACGGGTGCCGTTCTGCCGCATCGAGCGGGCCATCTCGTGAAGCGACGCTCCTGCCGTCGGTACAGGTCACGACAGTGAGATCTGTCAATCGGCGACAACGCTCCGTCCCCGCGGTGAACACCGGCCACAATGGGTCGTACCGCACGAAGGAGAACGACGATGGCCAAGTACCTGCTGCTCAAGCACTACCGGGGCGCGCCGGCGGCGGTCAACGACGTGCCGATGGACCAGTGGACGCCGGAGGAGGTCTCGGCCCACCTTCAGTACATGCGTGACTTCGCCGCCCGGCTGCAGGGCACCGGCGAGTTCGTCGACGCTCAGGCGCTCTCCCCGGAGGGCACGTTCGTCCGTTACGACGGCGAGGGACGTCCGCCGGTCACCGACGGCCCGTTCGCCGAGACCAAGGACCTGATCGCCGGCTGGATGATGATCGACGTCGACAGCTACGAGCGGGCGCTCGAGCTGGCCGCCGAGCTGTCCGCCGCTCCGGGCGCGGACGGCGAGCCGATCCACGAGTGGCTCGAGGTGCGCCCCTTCCTGACCGAGCCCGCCACGGTGAGCGAGTGAACGAGTCGCTGCTGAGGGAGCTGGTGCCCGCGGTGATCGGTGTCCTGGTCCGTCGCGGAGCCGACTTCGCGGCAGCCGAGGACGCCGTGCAGGACGCCCTGGTCGAGGGCGTGCGGGTGTGGCCGGACGACCCGCCGCGGGACCCCAAGGGCTGGCTGGTCACCGTGGCCTGGCGTAAGTTCCTCGACGCCGCCCGCGCCGACACCTCCCGGCGGCACCGCGAGGTACGCGTCGAGAACGAGCCCGGGCCCGGCCCGGGCGAGGCGGTGGACGACACCCTCCGGCTGTACTTCCTGTGCGCGCACCCGTCCCTGACACCGGCCTCGGCCGTCGCGCTGACGCTGCGCGCGGTCGGCGGCCTGACCACGCGTCAGATCGCGCGGGCGTACCTCGTGCCGGAGGCGACGATGGCCCAGCGGATCAGCAGGGCCAAGCGGACCGTCTCGGGCGTCCGGTTCAACCAGCCCGGGGACGTCGCCACCGTGCTGCGCGTGCTCTACCTGGTCTTCAACGAGGGCTACTCCGGCGACGTCGACCTGGCCGCCGAGGCGATCCGGCTCACCCGGCAGCTGGCGGCCAGGACCGACCACGAGGAGGTGGCGGGCCTGCTCGCGCTCATGCTGCTGCACCACGCGCGGCGCCCGGCGCGGACCGGCCCCGACGGCAGGCTCGTACCTCTGGCCGAGCAGGACCGCGGCCTGTGGGACACCCGCCTGATCGCCGAGGGTGTCGACGTGCTGCAGGCCGCTCTCGCCCGCGACCGGCTGGGCGAGTACCAGGCCCAGGCCGCGATCGCCGCGCTGCACGCCGACGCCCGCACGGCCGAGGAGACCGACTGGGTGCAGATCGTCGAGTGGTACGACGAGCTGGTGCGCCTCACCGGCAGCCCGGTGGCCCGCCTCAACCGGGCCGTCGCGGTCGGCGAGGCCGACGGCCCGCGGGCCGGCCTGGCCGCCCTGGCCGAACTCGACCCCGCCCTGCCCCGCCACACCGCCGCCGCGGCGTACCTGCACGAGCGTGACGGTGACCCGGTGACCGCGGCACGGCTCTACGCCGAAGCCGCCCGATCAGCGCCCAGCCTTCCCGAACGCGACCACCTCACGCGACAGGCAGCGCGGCTCAACACGCAACTGCGCGGTTGAGCGGCGGGCAGTTCGCCGCCCGACCGCTCGGTGCGCAGGTACATCAGCCCCTCCTCGCCTTCGGCGCAGAAGAAGCCGAGGTGGGCGGACAGCTCGGGCGGCGTGAGGCCGGCCGGCGCCTCCCGCCACTCCTCGGCCGCCTCCGCCTCGAGGGGAAGGAGGCTTTCGGGGCCCGTGCCGAGCGCGATGGCGAGGCAACTTCCTGGGCGGCGCCATCGGACGCGCCACCGGCAGCGGGGGAAGCCGCCCCACACCCCGCGTTTCGTGTGTGCCGGCCGGCTTGACGGCGCTACAGGCCGAACAGGTCAGCCGCGTTGTCGTGGCATACGGCCCGCAGCCAGTCCTGCCCGAGTCCCAGCCGTTCCAGGGCGTGCAGCTGGTGCAGGTACGAGTAGGGGATGTTGGGGAAGTCGGAGCCGAGCAGGACGCGGTCACCGAGGGCGACGAGCCGCGGCAGAGCCCGGCGAGGGAACGGCATGAGGGCTTCGGTGAAGTCGGTGAACGCCATCGTGGTGTCCAGCCGTACCTGGTCGTGGCGTTCGGCGAGATCGAGGAACTCTTCGTACTCGGGCATGCCCATGTGCGCGACGATCAGCCGCAGCCTCGGGTGGCGGGCGAGCACTCGCGCGATGGGCTCAGGGCCGGTGTGCTTGCCGGGCACGGGCCCGGAACCGCAGTGCATCACCACGGGGATCCGGGCCTCGGCCAGCAGGCCCCACGTGCGCTGGAGACGTTCGTCAGCCGGATCGTACGCCCCCACCTGTACGTGAGCCTTGAACACGCGGGCCCCTGCTTCGACGGCCTCGCGGACGTAGGTCTCGACGTCCGGCTCAGGGTAGAGCGTCGCGGTGTGCAGGCAGTCGGGGGTGCGGCGGGCGAAGTCGGCCGCCCACCCGTTCAGCCACCTGGCCATGCCGGGTTTGTGGGGGTAGAGCATCGCGGTGAAGGCCCGGACCCCGAACCCCCGCAGCAGAGCCGTCCGCTCCACCTCCTGCTTCCGGTAGGTGATCGGCCACTTCAGCCCGCCGATCAACGGCCCGTTGGAGTCGAAGTAGTCCCAGACCTTGTGCAGGACACGTTCGGGCATGAAGTGGGTGTGGACGTCGATCAGCCCGGGAAGACCGAGCCCGCCCCAGAAACGGCGGACCTCACCGGCCTCCTCGCCCGAAGCCATGCGGGTGGAACTCACCTGGTACCGCCTCTCTCTCGAACGACCTGCGGCTGTCACAAGGCCGGGAATCGCGAGGCGAACCTCGCCGGTCCCTGCTGCGAGGGGTGATGACAGGGACCCTCACAGGCGCTCACCGACCGCTCCATGCTGCCCTGAAGCCCCGAGGCGATCGGTATGGCTCACACCTCTGGAAGGGAGGGATCGGGTTTCCAGGGGGCGGGCGCGGTGATGGACCAGCGTTCATGGTCGCGCCAGGCCCCGTCGATGTAGAGGTAGGCGGGCGACAGCCCTTCGTAACGGAAGCCCAGGCGCTGGGCCATGGCCAGGGACGCCTTGTTCGCCGGCTGAATGTTGGCCTCCAGCCGGTGGAGCCGCAGGTCGGTGAAGGCGTGCCGCAGGATGAGGGTGAGCCCGTCGGTCATGTAGCCCTGCCCTGCGGACGGGGCGAAGGCCGCGTAGCCGAGGGACGCGCCCTGGTAGCGGCCCCGGATGATCGAGTTGATGTTGACCGTGCCGGCGGCTGCGCCGGTCTTTCGGACACGGATCAGAAAGCCCAGGTTGATGCCGCCGTCGAAGCGGCGCATCCAGGCCTGGAACTCCTCCGCGGTCGCGGGCAGCTGCATCCATGGCAGGTGCAGGTCGGTGCTGGCTCGCACGAGCGAGCAGAACTCGTCCTGGTCGGCGAGGGTGAGCGGATGCAGTTCTACCCGTGATGACATTTCAGACATGGGCCAACGTTAGGGCCAGTTGGCGCGGATCCTTGCCCTGGGACGATCGTCTCAACCCGAGGGTGGCACGAGGAGTGTGCCGGCGCCCTTGACCCGGCGGACGACGGGCGCGGTTTCGGCCTGGAGTACGCCGTCGAGTGCGCCGATGCGGGTGGCCAGGTAGTCGTAGAGGGCGTCGGCGTCGCGGCAGACGACGAAGGCGACCACGTTGGCCGGTCCGGTGGTGGCGGCGGCGAAGCCGATCTCGGGGTGTGTGGACAGGGCTTGGGTGACGGTGGTCAGCGCGGCGGGGGCGATCGTGAGCCACAGCATGACTTCGGTGGTGTGGTCGAACAACAGAGGGTCGGCCTCGACGGCGAAGTGCAGGGTGTTGGTGCGGCGTAGCTGGTCCAGGCGGCGTCGGACGGTGGTTTCCGACCAGCCGGTGGCGCGGGCCAGGTCCGGATAGCCGGTGCGGCCGTCCTTGGCGAGTTCGGTGAACAGTGCGTTGTCGGCGTCGGTGTGCTTGAGGTCGTGGCCGGTGTGGGGGCTCGGTGTCGAGGCGGGTCGCAGATCGTCGATCTGCCGGGGGGTGAGCGCGGCGGTGCGGCCTGGCCAGCCGCTGGTTCCCGCCACGGCGCGGAGCAGGCAGTGCGCGGTGACCGCGGTGATGCGCGGGGTGCGGGGCAGTTTCTGCAGCAGCAGCTCGCCGTCCTTGGCTCCGGCCGCGCCGCCGCTGGTTCGGGTGATACACGTGATCTCGGTGCCGCCGGAGATCAGGCTGACCCATGAGGTGTCCTGGCGGCGCGCCAGTGCGGCTGCCACCGCGGTGGCGGCGTCGGGGGTGCATCGCAGGCGGACCAGCCAGTCGACGTGGCCGAAGTGCCGGCCGTCGGGCAGGCCCACCACGCGCACGGCGCCGGCTGAGCGCAGTCGCCGGTAGCGGCGGGCGATCGTGCGGTCGGAGGTGCCCAGCACGGCGGCGAGGTGGCTGAACGCCGCACGGCCGTCGATCTGCAGAGCGTGCACCAGCTGCCGATCGAGTGCGTCAAGGGTGAGTGGATCCACCGCCAGACCGTAGCAGCGTGTCGGAAAGCGCCGTATCTGCCACGGATGCGCCTGCGACTTGGGGATATCTGGAAATCTCTGCGCGGCATGTCCGTAATCGTGGAGAGGTGAGAGCCCGTGCGCAGATGGCTTCCGTTGCTGGCGATCTCGTTGAGTACATTCATGCTGCTGGTGGACCTGACCATCGTCAGCGTCGCGGCCCCCGCCATAGCCGGCGACCTGCACTCCTCGTTCGCGGCGCTGCAGTGGACCGTTGACCTCTACGTGCTGGTGCTGGCCGCCCTCATGATGGCGGCCGGGTCGATCTCCGACCTGCTCGGGCAGCGCCGGGTGTTCGTCGCCGGCTTGGTGATCTTCGCGGTCGCCTCACTCGCCTGTGCGATGGCGCCCGACACCGCCGTCCTGATCGCCGCCCGGGGCGTGCAGGGTCTTGGCGCCGCGGCCATGTACGCCACCAACGCGGCGCTGCTGGGCAGCACCTACACCGGCCGGGACCGATCGGTGGCCTTCGGTGTGTGGGGAGCGGCCAACGGCGCAGCCGCCGCGGCCGGACCCATTCTCGGCGGCCTGCTGACCGAGCACGTGGGCTGGCCGGCGATCTTCCTGGTCAATCTGCCGGTCGCCGCCGTCGCCGTGGTGATCGCCATGCGGGCGATCAACGAATCCCGCGGCTCGAACGGCGGCCGGGTCGATCTGCCCGGCACCGCCACGTTCACCCTCGCCGCCACCTTGGTGGTCTACGGCCTGATCCGCGCCGGAGAGCATGGATGGACCGATCCGGTCACGGCCGGCGTCCTGCTCGCCGGAGCCGCCACCGCCGTGGCGTTCGTCCTGGTGGAGCGGAGCCACGCCCACCCCATGATCGATCTGTCGTTGTTCCGGCAGCGCTCCTTCTCGGCCCTCATGCTCGCCGGGGCGGCGCTGACCGCCTCCGCGTTCGCCCATCTCGTGTTCGTCTCGCTGTGGGCACAGTCGGTCGCCGGTCTCAGCCCCATGATGGCGGGGCTGGCTCTGACCCCGCTGGCCGCCGTCGCCTTCGTGGTCGCCGGCGCCGGTGGCCGGCTGCTGCACAACGTCGCGCCGCGGCACTCCATCGGCTGGGGCCTGCTGCTGGTCGGCGCCGGAACCTCACTGGGCATGCTCCTCGGCCCGGACTCCGGCTGGAGCGTGCTGATCCCCTCGCTGTGCCTCACCGGCCTCGGGGTGGGGCTGGCCTCCCCGGTGCTCGCCTCCGCGGCGCTGACCGCGGCGCCGCCGCACCGAACCGGCATGGCCAACGCGGCCATGAACACCTTCCGGCAACTCGGCTACGCCATCGCCCTTCCCCTCCTGGCCACGGTATCGGCAGGGCAGGCCGAAGGGGTGCTGGCCCGCAGCGGCTCCTTCGCCGACCCCGGCGCCGCGGCGAAACAACTGACCGGCGGCGCGTACCCGCACCTGCTCGCCCAGGTCCCCACCGGCACGCGACCGGCCGCAGAGCACGTCCTTCGCAGCGCCTACGCCGCAGGACTCGACGCGACCTTCCTGCTGAGCGGCATCATCGCCCTGATCGCCGGTGGCGTGGTGCTGGCACTGGTCCGCAGCTCGTCCGCCCCATCCGAGCCCGCAACGAACTTCGCACCCAGATCGGTATCCCCATGAACCCGGACCACCACCGCCCATCGCCGGGCAGCACCGGCTGCGACGACCCGATCCAGATCAGACCGGTCCGCCGGGCAGAGCTTGCCCTCCTGCAAGACATCGAGCGCGCCGCGGGGCGTTGCTTCTTCGACATCGGCATGCCGCAGATCGCCGAGGACGAGCCCCTGCCCCAGGAGGAACTCGCCCGCTACCTGAGCGCCGGCAGGGCCTGGGTCGCCACCGACCCCGCGGACCTGCCGGTCGGGTACCTCATCGCAGACCTCGTGGACGGCAACCTCCACATCGAGCAGGTCTCGGTACATCCACGCAACGCGCGCCGCCGGGTCGGACGCCGGCTCGTCGACCACCTCGCCGGCCAGGCGACGGCCGCCGGGATACCGGCGCTCACCCTCACCACCTTTGCCGACGTGCCGTGGAACGCGCCCTACTACGCCCGCTGCGGGTTCGTCGTCCTCGACGACGCCGATTTGACACCCGGCCTGCGCGCCGTACGCCAGCGCGAGGCCGCGCACGGCCTGGACCGCTGGCCCCGCGTTTGCATGCGCCGCGACCTGTGAAGCCCCTCGCCGGCCGCCGCAGCGGGCAGCGGGCGAAAGCGCGGTGAGCGCGGTGGTGACGCCGGTCGGATCGGTCCGTTCGCCGAGCCCCGCTGATGCCCGGTGCGGCAGCCGCGGACGGGCTTGACTCTGACACCGTGTCAGGCGGCACGGTGCGGGCCATGTCTGTCACCTATGTCGGCTCCGGGCCGTACTGCTATGCCAACTCGCTCGCGATGATCCTCGGTGGCGAGGCGCCGCCCCCGGCCGTGATCGAGGTCCTGACGGGCTCCCCGTTCGGGATGCAGCTGATCAGCGGGCGCCTTCCGCTGTTCGACCCGTTCGGCTGGGACCCCGAGATCGGGCTGGACGCCGCGATCGGCGTGCTCGGCTGGGAGTGCGAGCGCCTGGACGGGGGGACGGCCGCGGCGGCGCTCGACCGGCTGCGCCGCGCCTGCCAGGACGGTCCGGTGCTGGCCGGGCCGCTCGACCTCGGTCTGCTGTCGTATCAGCCGGGGTCGGGCAAGGCGCTCGGCGCCGACCACTACGTGGTGGTGCTGGAGGTGGGCGACGACACCGTGCTCGTGCACGATCCGCACGGCTTCCCGTACGCGACGCTTCCGGTCGGCGCCTTCGCCGAGGCCTGGCGCGGGGAACTGATCTCCTACCTGGAGCGGCCGTTCCGGATGAGGTACGGGTTCACCCGGCGGGAGCGGGTCGGCGCGGAGGAGGCGTTGCGGCGCTCCCTGCCCGCCGCTCTGGCCTGGCTGGCCGGCCGGACGGACGTGGAGGTCTCTCCCGGCACGCTGGGGCAGGCCGAGGCCGCCGAGCGCACGGCCCGGCTGGTGGAGGAGGGGCTGGACCCCGAGATCAGGATGGTGTGGCAGACGTTCGCGGTGCGGGTGGGCGCCCGCCGCCTCAACGACCTGACGGCCTGCCTGTCGTCCCTCGGCCTTGACGCGGGCGCGGCCGTCGCCGCGGAGCAGGCCCGCATCGTCGGTGGCCTGCAGGGGCCGCTGATGTCGGACGACGACCGTGCGCTCGCGGCCGGCCTGCGCCGATTGGCTCCGACGTACGAACGGCTGCATGCCGCCCTGATCGCCGACGAAGGGGCCACCGTTTCGCTCCGGCGATCGGGTGACGAGCTGGGCGCCTGAAACCTGCCGAAAGACAGTACGGAGGTTACCGAACGGCAGATGTGCCGCCGGCCGGGCCGTCAATAACGTTTGACCCCGACGACACGAGTGGAGAATCAGTGATTACTCTCAGGGGATTGACCAAACGTTACGGCGCGAAAACGGCGGTCGACGATATTTCGCTGGAAATCGCCCCCGGCAGGGTCACCGGCTTCCTCGGGCCCAACGGAGCCGGGAAGTCGACGACGATGCGGATGATCCTCGGCCTGGACAAACCCACCTCCGGGCAGGCGCTCGTGAACGGCAAGCCGTACACGACGTCGCC
This sequence comes from Nonomuraea sp. NPDC050691, assembly GCF_040654455.1. Taxonomy (NCBI): domain Bacteria; kingdom Bacillati; phylum Actinomycetota; class Actinomycetes; order Streptosporangiales; family Streptosporangiaceae; genus Nonomuraea; species Nonomuraea sp. NPDC050691. The sequence continues at coordinate 20,750 of NZ_JBFAIA010000053.1, read as the reverse complement.
CCACCCGGTCCGTGAGGTCGGCGCGATCCTGGAGGCCAGGTCGGTGCATCCGGGGCGCAGCGCCCGCAACCACCTGCTGGCCATGGCGCGTACGCACAGCATCCCCGCCAGGCGGGTGGACGAGGTGCTGCAGGCCGTCGGGTTGTCGGACGCGGCGAACAGACGTGCGGCCTCATTCTCCCTGGGCATGGGCCAGCGGCTGGGCATCGCCGGTGCGCTGCTGGGCGACCCGCCCGTCCTGATCCTGGACGAGCCGGTCAACGGCCTCGACCCCGACGGGGTCCGCTGGATCCGTGCCCTGGTCCGCACGCTGGCCGGCGAGGGGCGGACCGTCTTCCTGTCCAGCCACCTCATGAGTGAGATGGAGCTGACAGCCGATCACCTCGTGGTCATCGGCAAGGGCAGGCTGCTGGCGGACCTGCCGATGGCCGAGCTCATCGCCCGCAGTTCGCGTCACGTGGTGCGGGCCCAGAGCCCGCAGGTCCGAGGGCTGGACGTGCTGAGCTCCCGGCTCACCGCCGAGGGTGCCGAGGTGCAGTGGACGGGTGACGGCGAGATCCTCATCGAAGGCGTCAGCGTCTCGCGGGTCGGCGACTTCGCCCATGAGATGGGGCTGCGGCTGCACGAACTCACCTCGGTCAGCGCCTCCCTGGAAGAGGCCTACATCGAGCTCACGTCCGGGAGTGTGGAGTTCGGCGCGTCGTCGGGCCGGTCGCAGGCGCACGGGTCCGGTGGAGAGCAGGTCGCGCCATGGCGGTGACGATGCCCAGGCGGCTTCCGGCCGCCAAGAGATCCGACAGCGGGCTCAAGGGAGCGATCGCCTCGGAATGGACCAAGTTCTGGAGCGTGCGGGGAACCTGGTGGACCCTGGCGGTGGGTACGGCGCTGCTGCTCGGCGGTGTCGTCCTCGCCGCGATCTCCACCCGGTCGCAGCACGAGAACGGCACGGCCGAGCCGTTCACCAGCTCCGCCCCGTTCGTCGGCTCCACGGCTGTCGCCTTCATGGCGCAGTGGGCGGTGGCCGTCCTGGGCGTCATGGTGATCACATCCGAGTACTCGACGGGGACCATCCGCGCGACGTTGCAGTGGGTGCCCAACCGGGGGCGCATGCTGCTGGCGAAGATCTTGTTGCTCGTCCCCGTCCTGTTCGTGGTCGGGCTGGTGTCCGGCGCAGCGGCGGTGGGCCTGTCGGAGCTCGGGCTCGGCGCGTACGGCGAGCCGTACACGGACGCGGACGTCTGCACCACGGTATTCGGCATCGCCCTGTACCTGCCGCTGCTCGGAGTCTTCGCTCTCGGCCTCGGCACCTTCCTGCGCAGCGCGGCCGCCGCGATCTCCGTGGTCTTCGTGATCCTGCTGATCCTGCCCATCCTGCTCCCGGCTCTGGGCCTGGACCTGATCGCCGCCTACCTCCCGGGAGACGCGGGGGCGAACCTGATGCGGGCCAGCACCGGGGAGCCCTACAGCCAGGCGGTGGGCGGGCTGATCATGCTCGGGTGGGCCCTGGCCTCCGTTTACGCGGGATACCTGGCTCTGCGCCGCAAAGACGCCTGATCACGCCGCAGCCGCACGACGCTCGCGATCCGCCATGGCGGTCGCGAGCGTTTCGGTGTTCCGGCCGGGTTCGGCGGGTATCCGCGTTCGGACGGCCCGTGTGTTCAGGTGGTGTCGCCGATGAGCCCCGCCTCGTACGCGACGATCGCGGCCTGCACGCGGTTACGGACGTTGAGCTTCGTCAGGATGGTGCTGACGTACACCTTGACCGTCCCTTCCACCAGGAACAGCCGCCGGCCGATGTCGGCGTTGGACAGCCCGGCGCCGAGCAGGGCCAGCACCTCGCGCTCGCGTTCGGTGAGCGTCTCGACCCGGCGGAGGGCGAGGTCACTGCGTGTCCGGCGCTCGCCCCCGAACGAGTTGATCACCCGTGCCGCCACCTTGGGCGACAGGCATGCCCCGCCCTCCGCCACCGCGCGCACACCGGCGATCAGCTCGTAGGGATTGCCGGACTTCAGCAGGAAGCCGTTGGTCCCGATGCGGAGCGCCCGCGAGATGTACTCGTCCTGAGAGAACGTGGTCAGGATGATCAGGCCGGTCTCCGGGACGGTCCGGCGGATCTCTTCGGCCGCGCTGAGCCCGTCCAGCTTCGGCATCTGGATGTCGATCAGCGCGACCTGCGGCCGGTGACGCTGCGCCAGCTCCACCGCTTCGGCGCCGTCACATGCCTCACCGACGACCTCGATGCCCGGGACGGAGGCGAGGATCCCGCTGATCCCCACCCTGACCATGGTCTCGTCGTCGGCCAGCATCACTCGAATCATCAGTGCTCCTCCGCTGAGGGATGGGGGGCGAGAGCGTCCTTGGCCGCGAGACGGCCGTCGGCGAAGCAGAGCCGGTACACGGAGCTGGAGCCGAACAGCAGATTGTGGCTCGACCAGTAGTAGGAGCATGCGGCTCCGCCCGGCGGAGAGGTCTCGATGACCGGGGTCGGGCTCTCGGCGAACGCGTGCGCCGGAAGCCGGGGGGTGATCTCGGCCTGGGACTGACCGACCACCAGGCGGTCGAACACGCCGGGATCCAGCACGGAGGTCAGGTTCTGGTAGGCGAAACCCATCACCGCGAGCAGGAGCACGGCGGCGCAGGCCAGCGGAAGGGCGAAAGCCAGCAGGAACCCCCGCCGGGCGCGCCGCCGCTGCACGTTCTCCAGCAGCGTCGTGGTCGGTTCGAGCGCGAGGCCGGAGTCACCGTCCTGCAGGACGTTCGGGGCCGCGTGGTGGGGAGCCCACGCCTCGACCGTGAACCCGCCGCCGGTCCGGCGGCAGGAGAGGGAGCCGCCCACCAGCCGCATCCTCTCCCGGAGTCCCAGGAGGCCGCGCCCTCCGCCGGCGACGTGGGGCGGCGGGCTGGAGGACGGCCCGTTCGTCACCGTCACCCCCGTCCGGTCCGGCTGGTGGGTGAGGTGGACGGTGACCTCGGCGCCGGGAGCGTGCTTGGCGGCGTTCGTCAGCGACTCCTGCACCACGCGGTAGACGGCGCGGTCCACCAGGCGCGGAATGTCCCCGGGCTGCCCGTCGTGGTGGAGCCGCACCGTCATGCCCGCGGCGCACGCGCGCTCGATCAGGTCCTCGGTGCTCTCGTCCGCCGGGGTGCCGGACACCTGGTCCGACTCGTCACGCAGGACGCCGATGATCTGCTGGAGGCTCTCCGTGGCGGCGCTGGCGGCCGTCCTCAGCCGTTCGGCCACGAGGCGCTGGCGCGCGTCCAGGGTGGCGTCGACCTCCAGGACGCCCGCCTGCAGGGCGATGAGGCTCAATTCGTGACCGAGCGAGTCGTGCATGTCCCGGGCGATGCGGGTGCGTTCCAGCAACTGAGCCTGGTGGGCGATGATGCGCTGTTCGCGCTCCATCTGGCGGGCGCGTTCCCAGCCGCCCAGGACGAGCGCCTGATGCTGGACCCGGTAGCGCCCGACGAGCCAGGGGAACACCGTGAGGAACGGGATGGCGGCGATCTCGTAAACCCACAGCTGCGGCGATGAGTTGAAGGTGACGCTGATCAGGGCGGCGCCGCAGACGACCGCGGCGATGCCGCCCAGTGCCTGCCATATGCCCTTCACCCGCAGGCTCGACAGGTAGCTCGCGGCTATCACCGCGATGGTGTAGCGATCGACCGGGCTGAGCGGGTCGAACGCCGTCAGCGCCGTGCAGACGGCCAGCGTCGCCAACGGCCAGCGGCGGTTGACCACCGCGGCGAAGGCCAGGGCCGTCAGCGGTAAGAGCAGGTGTGACCACAGGTCGCCGCCCACGCCGCTGTCCAAGGCCCAGAACAAGACGGGAGCGGACATCACGAGCCACAGAAGCGCGGCCTGCCCGATGGTGGCGTGACGCGACCGACCGGAGAGGAACCGAAGCACCCGTTCCCAAGGTGATCTGTTCACAACAGGAACGTTATCGAGCGTCAGGGGTGAGTCCGCCGATCCTGGGACGAGCCCCGCGCCCAAGAAACGGGACATCCACCTCCCCAGGCCGGCCTCATAGCCTCTCGTCGTAAATCGAACGAGGTTTTCCACGGTATTACGCCACTGGGCGTCGCATTGGTTCAGGGCGATGCTTTCAGGAACCGGGGGATGGAGGTCGGGCGTAGGAGAAAGGGGCTGGACGCGGTCGGCTTCTGGTCCCTGTCGTGAATCCTCGCTTCGGCTGACCGGGAGGTCCGGCTGACACTCGATGCCGGCCCGCGAGCCGGCGGGGCGGGCAACCGGGAGAAGAGCAAGGCGAGCCAGGAGAATCTGGAGCCCGTCCGTGCCGTGCGCCGCGGTGGCGGACAGGACCTGACCGCGAATGCCCCTAGCGTCACCGCCATGACATCCGAGATCATCCTTGTCGCCGGCGCCACGGGCAACGTCGGCCGTCCGCTCGTCGAGCAGCTGCTGGCTGCGGGTCACCGGGTCCGTGCCCTGACCCGCGACCCGGCCGCGGCCGGCCTGCCCGCCGCTGCCGAGGCCGTCGCCGGGAACCTGGCCGACACGGCGAGCCTCGCCGCCGCGTTCGACGGCGTCGGCGCCGCCCACCTGATCACCTTCAACGGTGCGGACTTCTCGCCGCTCACCAACGGCCCGGAGATCGTGGCCCTGGCCGAACAGGCGGGTCTGCGCAAGGTGACGATCCTCAAGGGCGACGTAGGCAAGAGCCCGCTGGAGGAGGCCGTCGAGGCGGGCAAGCTGGAATGGACCTCCCTGGCGCCGGTCGAGTTCATGTCCAACGCGCTGGAGTGGGCCGAGGCCATCCGGACCGAAGGGGTCGTGCGCGAGGGGTTCCCGGAGGCCAAGAGCGCCATGGTCCACGACGCGGACATCGCGGCCGTCGCCGCGGCCGCGCTCACCGGAGACGGCCACGGCGGCCAGGAGTACTGGCTGACCGGGCCCGAGGCGCTGACCCCGGCCGACAAGGTGCGCACGATCAGTGAGGTCCTCGGCCGGGAGGTGCGCTATGTGCCGCTGTCCACGGACGAGGTCGTCGCGCAGTGGCGGCAGGAGGGCTACTCCGATGAGGACATGGAGTTCTTCCTGATGATGCGCACCGACCCGCCGATCCCGGGCGACACCCTCCTCCCGACCGTGGAGCAGGTCACGGGCCGGCCCGCCCGCACCTTCGCCGAGTGGGTCCGCGAGAACGCCGCGTCCTTCGGCGGCTGAACCGTCCTCCGGCATCTCCGGGGGCCCTGCCGGAAGCGTGACACAAGCTGGTGGTACGCCGAGCCGTTCAAGCGGCCGTCAAGGCTTCATGCCTAGGGTGCTTCCATGACCACGCCTACCTACCGCAGATCCACCCGGCTCTGTGCGATCGATGACCTGGACGTGCGGCTCCAGGCGCTCCTGGACGGCTATGCGGAGCGGCATCTGCTCCCGGATCTGCGCCAGTCAGCGCGGGTCTGCTGCGAGACGCACAGCGTTCCGATCCAGCAGCCGCGGCGTGGGCTGCTTCGCCCGCGGGCACTCGCGCCGATGGCGGTGGAGCATCTGGCCGCCTCGGTGGTCACCGACTCGCTGGTGGTGATCGTGCTGGTCCGGGTGGACGGCGAGTCGGTGCGCCTGGGCGGGCCGTTGGCCGACGCGGATCTCGTTGTTCCCGACCCCCGGGTGTTCGGCGGGGAGACCGGCGTGTTCGTGCAGGCCCGGTGGCTGGGGCACAGCGAGGCGAGCTCGTATCTGCTGCCGCTGGACTCGGGCCCGGACGGGCAGGCATTCCTCGGCCGCCTCCGCGAGATGATCGCGGCGGCCCGCGCCAGGCTCTGAGCCGTTCCTCGTCGGCGCGGGCCGCGAGCATTCGCAGTGTTCCGCAGCGGGGCGTCCACCGCCGGCCTGGCGATCGACCAGGACGACAAGACCGCATGGCTCGCCGAAGGCGCGCCTCACCGGCCGGCATGCCGGGCGGCTGACGGTGACCGGCGGCGTGACCCGCCTGGACGGAGCGACGGTGTCCGGCCCGGTGTCGGTGCGGGCCGGGGCCTTTCTGCAGGTGATGGACGTGGCTGCGCGGAAGCGCCGCAGTCTCACCCGCCGGGGGGCAGCGGTCGACCGGTCAATGCTGAGGCGGGCCGAAGTGTGCGATCTCGCCGCTGTCGTGTCGCTCCAGGAGGGCTTCGGCGCCGTTCTCGAGCATCCGGGCCGCGTCCGCCGCACGCGGGAGCATGGTCTTCTCGTAGGTGGCGACGGCATCGCCGACCGTGGGGGAGCCGGCCAGCGCGAGGGCGAGTTCGCAGGCGTCGAGCATGGCCAGGTTGGCGCCGACGCCGAGCGGGGGCATGAGGTGGGCGGCGTCGCCGAGCAGGGTGACGGTCGGGGTGGGTTCCCAGGTGTGCGGGACCGGCAGGGCGAACAGCGGACGATCGACGTACGGCCCGTCGTTGTCGGTGATCATCCGGAGCATGGGTGACGACCAGCCGGAGAAGCCGTCGAGCAGCCGGGCGCGGATCCCGGCGGTGTCGTCGGCGCTCAGACCGCTCGCGGTGATCCAGTCGGCGGGCAGGCGCTGGATGATGTAGACCCGGATGTGGTCGCCGCTGTTGCGTTGGGCGAACAGAGCGCGGTCGCCGTCGGCCGCTGCGGCGCTGCCCCGGCCGACGAGCGCGGCGATGTCGGGGTGCGCGTTCTCGACATCCTGGAACCAGGCCTCCAGGAAGCTGACCCCGGTGTACAGCGGCGCGGCCGGCGACAGCGCCGGGCGAACTCGGGAGAACGCGCCGTCGGCACCGATGACCAGGTCCGTCTCGACGGTCGTGCCGTCGGGAAAGTGCACCTGTCGCGGGCCGTCGGCCGGGCCGCTGACCCTCTCGACGGCGTGGTCCCACCGCACGGTCCCCGGATCCAGCGAGTCGAGCAGCAGATCGCGCAGCTGCCCCCGGTCGATCTCCGGTTTGTAGAGCTCGTCCTCGGCCGGGACGTGGCGGCTCAGGATCCGTCCTGTCGGATCCAGCAGGCGCATCTCCTGTCCCTCCGGGCGGGCCAGCCTGAAGAACTCGTCGATCAGGCCGGCCTCGCGCAGGGCGAGCTGCCCGTCGTCGGCGTGCAGGTCGAGGGTGCCGCCCTGGTTGCGCGCCTCCGGGTGCGGGTCGCGGTCGTAGACCGTCACGGGGATGCCGTGCTTCTGCAGGATGCGGGCGCAGGTGAGGCCACCGGGTCCTGCTCCGATGATGCTGATCCTCGCGGTGGCCGGTGCCGGCGAATGCATGGCTGTTGCCTCTCGTTCGTGACTGCGTGCGGGGGGGCGTCTCCGCCACGCCAGGAAAGCAGAACGAGGCAAAAAGTGCAATCGGTCCACTAATTGCTTGTGACCACCTTTTGGTAGGGTGCGTGCATGGACACGCCACCCGTCGTCGGCCGCCGCGAACGCAAGAAGGCGGCGACCCGTCAAGCCATCGCCGACGCCGCCCTGCGGCTCTTCCTGGAGCGCGGCTACGACCGGGTGAGCATCAGGGACATCGCCGAAGCGGCCGACGTGTCGACCACGACGCTGTTCAAGCACTTCCCGGGCAAGGAGGCACTGGTCTTCGACCAGGAAGAAGACCGAGAGGCGGGGTTGATCGCCGCGGTACGCCGGCGCCCCGCCGGTCAAGGCGTCGTCGACGCGCTCCGCGAGCACGTCCTCGCGTCCTGGCTCCCGGTCGCGACCCACCCGCTACGGACCGAGTTCACCGCTCTCGTGGACTCCACGCCCGTGCTGCAGGAGTACGCCGAACGTATGTGGACGCGGCACACCGCTGCCCTCAGCGCGGCCATCGCCGACGACGCCGGCGTCAGCCACGACGACATCGCCTGCCGTGCGCTCGCCCGGTTCGTTCTCGACATACCGGCACTCACCCGAGGCCTGGAGGACCCCCGGGCGGCCGTCGAAGAGGTCTTCGATCTCCTCACGCACGGCTGGCGCCCGCCCGGCCGGCCACAGCAAGATCATCGCGGGGATTGAGAGCCGCGCTCACACACGACGCTGACCAGCGCCTATCCCGCCGCGCGCCCGGCCACACCCCGCCCCCGGGATAAGGCGCACCTGCCGCCATCGTCTGCCGGCGCTCGCCGTCGAACGCCGGCAAGTCGAACGCCGGCCCGTCGAACGACGCCCGCCCCCGCTGGGCGTCGGTCAGACCAGCTCGGCCAGGTGGTGCAGCGAGTTGGTGAGGTGCTCGGGGCCGAACGGCGGGAACCGGATGTACTCCCGGCGGCCTGCCATGTAGACGACATGTAGACGACATGGAGGCGACATGGAGGCGACGCGGCGAGGCGAAACTCATCGGTCGCGGGGGCCGGCTCGGTGAGCATGGTCGCCCTCGCCCAGCCGGCCCGCCGGACCACCGCATGTTCAGCGGACGTAGATGTTCGGCTGCGGCGGGGTGCTCATGCCGTCGCCGAGGAAGAAGCTGGGATGTGGCGGCTGGTTGTAGGCGGTGTTCTGCCAGGCGATGGCGACGCGGTACTGGGCGTCGTGCATCAGGGTGTGGATCCGGCGGTCGGTCTGGATCGGGGTGGCGTAGACGCGCAGGGCGGCGTTGTCGTCCCGGGGCAGGATGATCTCTTCGCGCCAGTCGCCGAACAGGTCGCCGGACAGTGACGGGGTGGCCTTGGTGCCGTTGATCGAGTGCGCGCCCGACGCGGTGAGCAGGCGGGTGTCGCCGCCGGTGCCGTACTTGTCGACGTGGTTGCCGTCCAGCAGTTCGCGTACCGGGTCGGCGTCCCACCAGGCGAGGAAGTTGTAGCTGCCGGGCGTGCGTCCGACGCCGGCGCCGGAGGCGTTGAACAGGTTGGTCAGGCCGGTGCCGGCGCCCCAGAACTCGGCGCCGGGGTTTCCGGCGTAGATGTCTCCGGCGACGCCGCGGGCGGGGCCTTCGCAGCCGCAGGTGTTGTTCTTCTGCATGATGATCGAGCCGTTGCCGGCGTCGCGCAGCGTGGCGGCCGCGCCGGAGCTCTGCTCGTGGATCTGCCAGATCTCCTTGCCGGTGCGGCCGGGCACGAAGTCTCCGACGTGCAGGGCGTCGCCGTGGGCGTAGAAGCTGGTGGTGTAGCGGCCGGTGCCGTTGGCGTTGATGGTCATGCCGCCGTAGACGACCTCGTCGGTGCCGTTGCCGTCGACGTCGGCGATGGACAGCGAGTGGGTGCCGCGGCCGGTCCACTGGCTGCCGGCGCTGCTGGAGTCGAACTTCCAGCGGCGGGTGAGCCGGCCGTCACGGAAGTCCCAGGCCGCGATCGCGCTCTTGGCGTAGTAGCCGCGGCCCATGATGAGGCTGGGGCGCCGGCCGTCCAGGTACGCCGTGCCGGCCAGGAACCGGTCGCCCCGGTTGCCGTAGCTGTCGCCCCAGTCGTTGATGTTGCCGCGGGCCGGCTCGAAGTTCACCGTGGACAAGGCCGCGCCGGTGAGCCCGTCGAACATGGTCAGGTACTCCGGCCCGGTGATGACGTAGCCGTCGGAGTTGCGGTGGTCGGCGCTCGCGTTGCCGATCACCTGGCCGGTTCCGGAGACCGTGCCGTCGCCGGTCCTGACCGCCAGCTCGGCCCGGCCGTCGCCGTCGTAGTCGTACACCTGGAACTGCGTGTAGTGGGCGCCGGCCCGGATGTTGCGGCCCAGGTCGATGCGCCACAGCCGCTGGCCGTTGAGCCGGTACGCGTCGAGGTAGACGTTGCCGGTGGCCCCGGACTGGGAGTTGTCCTTCTGGTCGCTCGGATCCCACTTGAGGAAGATCTCGTACTGGCCGTCACCGTCCGCGTCGCCGACGCTCGCGTCACCGGCCGTGTAGGTGCTTCCCGGCCGGGAGATCGGCACGTCCAGGTAGGTGCCGCCGGTGAAGCGCAGCGACGGCTCGGACGGGGCCTGCTCCGCTCCGTTCACGACCGCGCGGACGGTGTACGAGGCGTCCGCGGGCGCTCCGGCGTCGAGGTGGTTGGTGGAGCTGGTGATCGGCGAGGCGTTCACCCTGGTGGCGCCCCGGTAGAGGTTGAACCCGGTGCCGGCGCTCTCGGTGCCCAGCAGTCGCCAGGACACGAGGTTGCCGCTGCCCGACCGCACGCTGACCAGCCCGCGGTTGAGATCCTCCATCTGCCGGCCGGTCGGGGCGGGGATGCTGCCCATGTCGAGGTCGAGGTAGTCGATGTTGGCCAGGCCGTCGGCGGTGGTCGGGCTCAGGCGGATGGTGTTGTCGCCGGCGTTCACCGGTACGGTCAGCGTCTTCGTGGCCCACGTCGTCCAGGCCCCGGTGGGGTCGAACGCGCCGGCCGGCTGGGCGGCCGTACCGTTGACCAGCACGTCCGCGGGACGGCCGGTGGTGGCGCCGTTGGCGTACCGGATGGCGACGGTGGCCGTGCCCGCCGCGGGCGCGGTCACCGTGAACTGCGCCGCCGCACCGGCCGCGTTGCCGCCGTTGCAGAATCCGCTGCCGGAGTAGCCGGCGTGGTTGGACTCGATGGCGCCGTCACACGTGGCCGGCGCGCTCTCCGCCTCGTAGCGGGTCGCCGCCGCCGAAGCCCCCGGGGCCATGACGACGCCGGTGACGGCCACCGTCACCGCGACGGCGGCGGACAGCAGCGCGGTGCGCTGGCTGCGTAAGAGCATGACTGAACTCCCAACAGGTAGGTCGGATGACACCGAGAGTGCCGAAGGGTGCGGATCGGGCGAGGCCGGCTACCGCAGGTAGGACACCGGCGACAGGTTCAGCTCACGCATGCCCTGCAGGACGAGCTTGGCCACCTCGTTCGCTCCGTAGGAGGAGAAGTGCGTGTTGTCGGTCACGCCGTCCGTCGCCGCGGTCAGGTAGATCCTGGCCGAGCCGTTCGGGCCGAGCCCCTCCACCAGCGCCTTGCTCCTGGCGGTCAGGTCGATCAGCGGCGCGTTCTGCGCCGCCGCCACCTGCCGCATGGTCGCCGCCAGGTCCACGCCCACGCCGTTGACGTGCAGCGCCGTCGACGTCAGCCTGCCGCTGGAGTCGAACAGCCGCCGCACCGGCGGCGTCACCAGCACGGGTACGCCGCCGCGCGACCGCACCTGGGTCACCAGGCTCGTCAGGTTCGAGGTGAACGCCGACGCCGTCGTCGACTTGTCGTTGTGCCCGAACTGGATCAGCACCGTGTCGCCGCTCCTGATCAGCGGCTTCATCGCGGGGAACAGCGCCGCGTCGGACAGGAAGCTGCCCGAGCTCTCGCCGGAGTCGCCGTAGTTCGCCACCGACAGGCCCAGCTTGAAGTACTGGGGGAGCTGCTGCCCCCACCCGGTGTACGGCGCGGCCGGCTGGTCGCACACCGTCGAGTCGCCGGCCAGGTACAGCGCCGGCCCGCTCGCCGCGGCCAGCCCGATCCCGTTCAGCTTCGGCGCCGTCCCGGAGAACACCAGGTCGAGCCCCGGTGTGCCGGTGCCTCCCTGTCCGGTCGGTTGTCCCTCCGGCCGGCGCACGTTGAGCGTGAACGAATACCTCGCATACGTCCCGGCTGCGGTGGACACGGCCGGCAGCACGGTACGGCGGGCCTCGGCCTGCACGCCGGTCACCCCGGGGGCGTTCGCGTCGCCCAGGACCACGGTCACGTCGTAGTTGCCGGGCTGGACGTCGAAGTGGCAGGTGATCGGCGAGGTGCCGGTGCACCGGGAGCGCAGCGCCGGATCGGGCGCCGGCCCCGGCGGTGTGCCGGTGTCGGCGCCGTACACCTTGAAGTCGGCGATGCTCGCCCAGGTGGAGGCCGCGAGCCCGGTCACCGTGATACGCACGTACCGGGCGGTCGCGGTGAAGGCGTCGCTCTGCACCTGCGCGGTGGCCGTGCTCGCCGTACGGTCGGCCACGCGCGTCCAGGTGGAGCCGTCGGCCGACACCGACACGTGGTACTGGTAGGTGCGGGCGAACTCCCAGCGCACCTCGGTGCCGCTCAGCGCCGCCGCGCTTCCGAGGTCGACCTGCCACCAGTGGCCGGTGTCGCCGTCGGCGGCGCACCAGCGGGTGGCGGTGTCGCCGTCGTCGGCCAGGGACGGGGGGCGTCCCGACTGGCTGGAGTCCGCGCTCGCCGCCTTGCCCAGCGCCAGATCGGTCGCTGCCTCGGCCGGTGACGCGAGCACCATCCCCAGCAGGCCGGCCAGGAGAGCGACGAGCGCGAGGACGGTCGCCGGGCGGTCCGGTGAACCGGGCGTATGGCGACCTGAGTGACGTGTACCCATGGTGATCCTGCACTTTCTCGCGAGGGGGTGTGGCGTCTCTCCACCGGGTCTCCACCTGGATCTCAGCCTGGAGCAGGGGCGCCCCTATGGGCTGGTGCAGGTGAATGCCTGGGCCGGCGGGGTGCCTGAGCCGACGAAGCCGAACGTGGTCGAGGCGGACGGCTGGCGGGACCCGTTGCACGGGGCGTTGCGCACCGACGCGGCCGAGCCGCTGACGCCCTGACTGCCTTGGGGAGGGATGGCGGACGTCACGGTGTCCACCGGACGTTGGGGTTGATGTGGCCGGTCCAGTTGAAGACGGCCATGTTGTCCCACTCGTTGCCGCTGCTGGTGATGTTGGCCGGGTCCCAGCCGTTGCCGGGCACCGCGTACCAGGTCGGCTCCCAGTAGAAGACGCCGATCGCACCCGCGTTGCGGGCCGTGCTCTGCACCGCGGCGAACTCGGCGCCCTGTCCCTGCCAGGTGAGGCCGTGGCCCGTGCACCCCGACGTGACCACGTTGCGCGTGGAGTCGGCGTTGCCGCTGGTGAAGGGGTACGCCGTTTCGGCGATGATCACGTCTTTGCCGTAGCGGGAACGCATGTCCGAGATCACGGTGGACAGGTTGGACAGCGTGCCGTGCCACATGCAGTAGTACGACAGGGCGGTGATGTCCCAGGACACCCCCTTGGCCCGGATCCCGTCGTAGAACCAGCGGGCGGAGGACAGGTTCTCCGCCAGCGCCGTGTGGATGATCACCTGGGTGCCGGCGTTGCAGGCCTTCGTCGCGTTGTAGCCGGCCTTGAGCAGGAGGCTCAGGTTCGTGAAGTCGTTGTTGGTCACCTTGCCGTCGTTCCAGAGCATGCCGGTGTTGATCTCGTTGCCGATCTGTACGCTGTCGGGGGTGGTGCCCTGCGCCTTGAGGCTCGTGCACACGTCGTAGGTGTAGGTGTAGACGTCCGTCTGCAACTGGCTGATGGTGTGGCTGGACCAGGCGGCGGGCTTGTACTGCTTGCCGGGGTCGGCCCAGGTGTCGGAGTAGTGGAAGTCGACCATCAGCTTGAGGCCCTTGGCCTTGATCGCCCGGGCCTGCTGCAGGACCTTGGTCTTGTTGTTGTAGTCGCTGATCGGGTTGTTCCAGATCCGCAGCCTGGCGTAGTTGACGCCGGCTCCCTGAAGGATGTCCAGCGGATCTCTCTGGTTGCCGCTCGCGTCGTAGTACTTGGCACCCAGGTCGAGCGCGCGCTGCAACGTGGAGACATCGGCGCCGCGCATGCTGAGTGTGGCGGCGTGCGCCGGCTGCCCGGCGGTGAGGGTCGCGGCGACGCACACGACCAGCGACACCAGAATCCTTTTCATGAATCCTCCGGTCAGGAGAGGGATGGTGAATGCCCCCGTGACCCCTCGCCGTCATGCCGTGGTCGGGCGCCGGCACGACGCTGAGGGGGATGCGCGCAGATGACGGCGCCTGTCCGAATGGTCGATGCGGATGAGGTGGGTTCCTGAAAGCCTCTGTGAACGTGCACAGTAACGCACCATCGGCCCGACAGAAAGACTCCGCTCAATTCCCCACGAAATAGGCGGGGCAACAACCATGTAACGGCCATTGACGCCGTAATCGCCGTCTCTCACACTCTGTGAACGCTCCCAGAAGTTGCCGTCCTGCTCATCTCAGGTCGATCCATCTGGAAGGGAAGACATGCGTGGATCAGGGCATTACCGGCCGTCGGCCGCGTGGGCCGAGGCCCCGTACGCGATCCGGACCGCGCTCGGCCTGACCGGCCGCGCACCCCTCCGCGCCATGAAAGTTTCACCCGCCAGGTCCGCGATTCACCGAAGGCCGGTGGGCCGCCGCGGCGTCCACCGGCGAGGCGCGGCGAGCGGGAACCGTGCCGGCGCGAGTCTTGGCCGCACTCTCCGGTGAGTGCGGGCCCCGGGCGGGATCCTCACCGCGCGCGTGCTGTGCATCCATGTGTCCGTCCGCCGCGATTCCGCGGAACTCCGTCAGATCCCCTCAGGTTTGGACGATTCCATGAAGCGTTCCATCCGGCCGACACTGCGCCGCACAGCGCCCGCCGGCACCGTCTGCGCGGCGATCGCCGGGCTGATCGCCGTGCAGACGCCCGCCTCCGCGGCGGTGGCCTGCCGAGTCGGCTACGACATCACCAGCCAGTGGCAGGGCGGCTTCGGCGCCGACGTCACGATCGACAACCTGGGTGACGCCGTCAACGGCTGGCGGCTGACCTGGACCTTCGGCGCCGGCCAGCAGATCACCCAGTCATGGAACGGCACCGCCGGCCAGAGCGGCGCGAACGTCACCGTCACCGACGCCGCCTACAACGCCGCCATCGCCTCCGGAGGCAGCACCTCCTTCGGATTCACCGGCTCCCGGACCGGTTCCAACCCGATCCCCGCCTCCTTCTCCCTCAACGGGACATCGTGCGACGGCACCCCCTCCACGCCCACGCCCAGCGCCAGTCCGAGCGTGCCGGCCAGCCCCGGCCCGTCGCCCAGCCAGCCGCCGATCCCCGGCGGCGCCAAGCAGGCCGAGAAGCTGGACCGCGGCCTGATCAGCGTGCGCTCCGGATCGGGGAACCTGGTGTCGTGGCGGCTGTGGGGCACCGAGCCCCGCGACACCACGTTCAACGTCTACCGGGGCGGCACCCGCATCGCCGCCGTCACCGACTCCACCGGCTACCTGGACACCGGCGCCCCGGCCGACGCCTCCTACACGGTGCGCCCCGTCAGCGGCGGCACCGAGGGCCCTGCTTCGGAGACGTCGCTGCGGTTCGCGAACGGCTACCTGGACGTGCCGATCAGCCCGCCGGGCAGCTCCTACAGCGCCAACGACGCGTCCGTCGGCGACCTGGACGGCGACGGCCGGCTGGACCTGGTCCTCAAATGGGACCCGGCCAACTCCAAGGACAACTCCCAGAGCGGGGTCACCGACCTCGTGTACGTCGACGGCCTCAGGCTGGACGGCACCCGGCTGTACCGCGTCGCCCTGGCCTGGCAGAACAGCGGCTACAACCAGCCGCCGCACCCGAGCTTCTTCATCGGCGCCGGCATGCCGGCCCCGGCCCAGCCCAACGTCTACCTCCGCTGAAGCCCGGGCCCGCCCGTAGATCTCCCCCTTCCCGGCCACCCGTACGACGCTCACCCGCGCCGGCGGGTGGCCACCCGAAGAAACGGATCACCATGAAGCTGATACGCCTCGCCGTCGCCGCCGGCACCGTGGCGGCCGCGGCAGTCCTGGCCGCGGCCATGCTCGTGGCGCCGTCCGGCGCCCTGGCCGCCGCCGGGGACGGCTCGCCCACCGATCCGAACATCCGTTTCGCCGGCCGCTGGGACACCCGCGACCGCACCGCCTACGTCCCGGGCTGGGCCGGCGCCTACCTCAGGACCGGGTTCACCGGCACCACCGTCAAGCTGAAGCAGCGCAACACCATCGACCTCTACTACAGCCTCGACGGCGGCCCCGACGTCTACCTGCAGAACGTGCGGGGCACGGTGAACCTGACCCCGAACCCGCTCCCGGCGGGCACCCACAGCCTGCGCGTGTCCTACCGCGTGGTGGCCGGTTCCTACCATGGCGACGCGGTGTTCCAGGGGCTGGTGCTCGACTCGGGCGCGCGCACCCTGCCCGCCGCGCCACGCCGCGGCATGGTGGAGTTCGTCGGGGACTCCATCACCGTCGGCACCACCACCTCGAAGAACGCGCTCACCGCGTACGGATGGCTGGTCGGGGAGCAACTCGGGCTGGACCACATGCAGGTCGCGCAAGGCGGCGCCTGCCTGGTGAGCAGCGCCGACGGTTGCGTCGGCCTGGACCGCCGGTTCGTGAAGGTGAGCGCCGCCGACGGGGCGGCCGACCACGACTTCACCCGGTACCAGGCGGACGTGGTCGTGATCAACCTGGGCACCAACGACGTCGGGCACAGCGTGTCCACGACCCAGTTCCAGAGCGCCTACGTCGGGCTGCTGCGCACGATCCGCGGCAAGTACCCGAAGGCCGCGATCCTGGCCCTGAAAACCTTCCGCGGGCGGTACGTCCCGCAGACCCAGGCCGCGGTGCAGACGGTCAACAACGCCGGTGACCGCAACGTCTTCTTCGTCAACACCGACGGCTGGGTGCCCGCGGACGGCCTGTCCGACAGCGTCCACCCCAACGACACCGGCCACCGCGCGATCGCGGCGAAGCTGGCGCCGATCGTGACCGCCCACCTCCCCGCGAGCCCCACCCCCACCCCCTCGGTCTCACCCACCCAGAGCCCGCAGCCGACGCCTTCGGTGACGCCCAGCCCCACGTCGAGCGGCACGCCCGGCGCCTGCGCCGTGCAGTACAAGATCACCAACCAGTGGTCCGGCGGCTTCCAGGGGGAGGTACAGCTCACCAACACCGGTGCCGACCCGCTCAACGGGTGGGCGCTGCGCTGGACGTTCGCCGACGGCCAGCACATCGACCAGGGATGGAACGGCGCGTTCTCCCAGAGCGGCGCCACGGTCACCGTCACCAACCCCGCGTGGAGCCCGGCCCTCCTCCCGGGCGCCTCCGCGACGCTCGGCTTCACCGGCACCTGGAACGGCGCCAACACCGCCCCGGCCTCCTTCGCCCTCAACGGCGCCGGATGCGCGCTCACCTGAACCGGGCGCGGGTCCATCCCGCTCCCCACATCGCCCGAGAAGGAGAGAACCGCTGATGAACCTGTTCCGACGACTGGCCGCCACGGCGACCGCATCGGCGGTGGCCGTGCTGAGCGGGGCGCCGGCCGTCGTGGCGGCGTCGAGCGCCGGCGCCGCCACTCCCGCATGCACCGTCACCTACAAGATCACCAATCAGTGGACCGGCGGGTTCGGCGCGGACGTCACCGTGACCAACCTCGGCGACACGGTCAACGGCTGGACGCTGACCTGGACCTTCGGCGCCGGGCAGAGCGTCACCCAGGCGTGGAACGCGGCGGTCCCCCAGACCGGGGCCGACGTCACCGCCGGAAACCTCGACCACAACCGCACCATCTCGGCCGGCGGATCGGTCGCCTTCGGATTCAACGGCACCTGGAGCAGCGGGAACCCGATACCCGCTTCCTTCGCGCTCAACGGCACCACCTGCACCGGAACCGCCGGCACGCCCAGCCCGACCCCGACACCGACCCCCACACCGGCCCCGACCGCCACCCCGGCCCCAGGCAGGATCACGGTGTGGCTGGCCGGAGACTCCACCGTCGCCAACGGCTCCGGCGGCAACATCGTCGGCTGGGGCCGGGAGCTCAGCTCGTATCTCACCGCCGACGCCACCGTGGTCAACAGCGCCGTGGGCGGGCGCAGCGTCCAGACCTGGCTGTACGAGTCCGCGGTCACCAGCGGCAAGAACTCCGCCGGGGAATGCGTGCTCAGCTCCACCGCCTACGCCGCCCGCTGGCAGGCGATGCTCAACGCCTCCACCGGGATGAAGCCCGGCGACCACCTGTTCATCCAGTTCGGCATCAACGACGGCTCGGCCACCTGCCCGCGCCACGTCGGCTCCGCCCGCTACCGCGAGTTACTCACCGCCATGGTCCGCGCCGCCCAGCAGCGCGGCGCGCATCCCGTGCTGGTGACCCCTGTGGCCGCTCTGACGTGCAGCGGAAGCACGGCGACGCCCAACCGCGGGTTCGTGAGCGAGACCTTCGCCGTCGGCACGGCCACCGGCACCCCGGTCATCGACCTGCACAAACTGAGCTACACCCTCTACAACAGCCTGCGCTTCTGCCCGTTCAACGGCGACTACACCTCCGGTCCTGTGGGCGCGTTCTTCGCCGACGACCACACCCACTTCGAGGCGGCCGGGGCCCGCAAGATCGCGGGCCTGGTCACCACGGCAGTACGCGACCAGCGACTCGGCCTCGCCGCGTACCTCCGGTAACGACCCGCAAGGGCCGCAGGAGCCCGGCGCCGCCACCGGCGGCACCGGGCTCCTTCCCGTTGCCTCTCGTGAATGCCAGGGCAGCCTGGGAGATCATGCCGCTGATGCGGGGGCAGACGGGGCTTCTGGCTGGAATGTGCGGAAGGTATGGTGAGGCTTGTGACGACCTTCCGGATCAGCGAGGCAGCGGCGCTGCTCGGGGTCAGCTCCGACACCGTCCGCCGGTGGGTGGACACGGGCCGGTTGCGGGCCGAGCGGGACGAGCACGGCCACCGGCGGGTCGATGGAGCCGACCTGGCCGCTTTCGCCCGCTCGCAGGTCGGGCAGAGCGACGGCGGCGGCCGCTCCTCGGCGCGTAACCGCTTTCGCGGGATCGTCACCGAGGTGATCCGGGACGCGGTGATGGCGCAGGTGGAGATCGCCGCGGGGCCGTTCCGGGTGGTGTCGCTGATGAGCCGCCAGGCCGCCGACGAGCTGGGCCTGGAGGTGGGGGTGGTGGCGGTCGCCGTGATCAAGTCCACCAACGTCGTCGTGGAGATACCCGGCCACGAACGCGTGGCCGGTCACTTGTGAGGAGCCCCCTTGGTGTTCAGGCGTCTTCCCCGGTGGACGATCGCCCTGCCCGTCGCGCTCGCACTGGCGGGCCTGCCCGGCTGCGGCTCCGGTGAACCGGCCACCTCCACGACGCCGGCTTCCGCGTCGGCCTCCGCGGCCGGCGGGGCCAAGGAGGTGACGGTGTTCGCCGCGGCGTCCCTGACCGGCACGTTCACCGAGCTCGGCGAGACGTTCGAGGCCGCGCACCCGGGTACGGCGGTGAGGTTCAACTTCGGCTCCAGCTCGACGTTGGCCCAGCAGATCACCCAGGGGGCACCGGCGGACGTCTTCGCGGCGGCGAGCCCGGCCACGATGAAGACGGTCACCGACGCGTCGCCGGCGACTTCGCCGACCACGTTCGCGCGCAACAAGCTGGAGATCGCCGTGCCCAAGGACAATCCGGCCAAGGTGGACGACCTGAGGGACCTGACCGACCCCAAGGTGAAGGTGGCGCTGTGCGCCGAGCAGGTGCCGTGCGGGGCGGCGGCGGTCAAGGCGCTGGACGCGGCCGGGCTGAAGGTCAAGCCGGTGACGCTGGAGCAGGACGTCAAGGCCACGCTGACCAAGGTCGAACTGGGCGAGGTGGACGCGGCGCTGGTCTACAGGACAGACGTGATCGCGTCGGCGGGCAAGGTGCGGGGCATCGCGTTCCCCGAGGCGGACAAAGCGATCAACGACTATCCGATCGCGACGCTCAGCAAGGCGCCCGCAGGTGACCTGGCCGAGCAGTTCGTCGATCTGGTGCTGTCGGCGCGGGGCAAGGACGTGCTGACCAAGGCCGGCTTCGAGGCTCCCTGATCCGCATGGGCGCCGCCGGCGAGCAGGATTTCCCGGTGAACCCGCCGGGCGGGTTCACCGGGCGCCCGGGCGCCTCCCGCCGGGGGTCGAGGCCGCCGTGGATGCTGGTCGTGCCCGCGCTGGCCGGGCTGGCGTTCCTGGTGCTGCCGCTGGCCGGGCTGCTGATCCGCGCGCCCTGGTCCACGCTGCCGGAACGGCTGGCCGAGCCGCACGTGCTGGAGGCGTTGCGGCTGTCGCTGGTGTGCGCGAGCGCTGCCACCGTGTTCTGCCTGCTGTTCGGGGTGCCGCTGGCCTGGCTGCTGGCCCGGGTCGACTTCCCGGGCCGGCGCCTGATGAGGGCACTGGTGACCGTGCCGCTGGTGCTGCCGCCGGTGGTCGGCGGCGTGGCGCTGCTGCTGGTGCTGGGGCGGCGCGGGCTGATCGGGCAGTGGCTGGAGTCGGCGTTCGGGGTCACGCTGCCGTTCACCACGGCGGGCGTGGTCGTCGCGGAGGCGTTCGTGGCGATGTCGTTCCTCGTCATCAGCGTGGAGGGCGCGCTGCGGGCGGCCGACCAGCGGTTCGAGGAGGCCGCCGCGACGCTCGGGGCCTCCCGCTGGACGGTCTTCCGGCGGGTCACCCTGCCGATGGTCATGCCGGGCGTGGTGGCGGGGGCGGTGCTGTGCTGGGCGCGGGCGCTGGGGGAGTTCGGCGCCACGATCACGTTCGCGGGCAACTTCCCCGGCACCACCCGCACCATGCCGCTGGCCGTCTACCTGGCGCTGGAGACCGAACCGGAGGCCGCCATCGTGCTCAGTCTCGTCCTGCTCGCCGTCTCGGTCGTCATCCTGGCCGGCCTGCGCGACCGATGGGTGAACAGCCCATGACGCTCGACGCGCGCCTGGTCGTCACACGACCCTCGTTCACGCTCGACATCGCCCTGGAGGTCGCGCCCGGCGAGGTGGTCGCGCTGCTCGGGCCCAACGGCGCGGGCAAGACCACCGCCCTGCGCGCCCTGGCCGGCCTCGTCGCCCTGTCGCAGGGCGAGATCGTCCTCGACGGACACCCCCTGCACACCCTGGCCACCGAGCAACGCCCCGTCGGCATGGTCTTCCAGGACTACCTGCTCTTCCCGCACCTGTCGGCCCTGGACAACGTCGCCTTCGGCCCCAGGTGCCAGGGCGCCTCCAAGGCCGAGGCGCGCCGCACGGCCGCGGCCCTGCTGGAACGCGTCGGGCTGGCCGAGCGGGCCGCCGCCAAGCCCCGCCAGCTGTCCGGCGGCCAGGCGCAGCGGGTCGCCCTGGCCGGACGGCCAGCGCCCGGGCCAGG